>CAJWSH010000006.1 GCA_913046255.1 uncultured Dehalococcoidales bacterium | reverse complement strand
TATTGAACTATTGCGGCAGGATAACGATATCTTATCTGGACCCAGCAGCAGATGCAGCATAGCACTTTATAAATGCTCACGGGTATTAGCTTTGTTGGACGGACGAGATTTCGTTATTCCAGATGACGTAAAGCGCTTAATATTTCCGGCAACAGAGCATCGGATAAAAATTAAGCCCGAGGCGGAGATGGATGACGTTACCCCGAGGACAGTATTGGAAAGGATTCTAGAGCAAGTGGCAGTGCCCAAACTAGAGATATGATGATTTTTGGCGTTCGGGGTACAGCATTTTTGTTAAGGGCATATGTTGTCGCGGCCTTTACAATAGCTGCTGTTTTTGCTCCCACGACTCTGTCCCTTGTCCCTATACTGTTACTTCTCCTCCTTTATCTTTATCTGTGGCGCTGGCCGGTTAATGCCGTCATTACTCTGTTGAGAGACTATTTTGTGTACTTTGCCATTGCTACATTACTGTTACCGATTGTCGGCCATCCCGTTGCCCTTCTTATTGCGCTGCCGGTGCTGGTGTTAATTAATTATGATCTGGAAGAGACTGCATGGTTACTGGCATATCGGGAGACTGAATATGCGCGACGTCCCACCAGCATTTATCTCTCTCTTTCCGTAATAGCAATTTTAGCGCTAACTATTTCCCTGTCGCTTGGTAGTTCATCTCTGCTTTTGGCAAGTGCCGTCATCATCAGTTATCTCGGGATATTAGGCATAGTGGTGTTGCGCCATCTGCCTCTAAAGCCGATAGCAGAGACTCAGGCCCAGCTGCGGATGGTATCTGGGACTCGGGACCAATTCGATGTCAGACTGACGATTAAAACCAGGATAGGCGGGTTGTTATTTTTGGAGTCGCCATATGAATGGCTTAAGGTAAATCCTAATACCTTATCGCTAAAGGCAACTAGCTCGGTAATCAAGGTGTCTCTTTCCCCTATATTGTCAGGGCCGTCAATAATTAAACTCAAAGGGCAAGCCACGGATCGCTGGGGGTTAATTCGGGTCAATTTTGAATTGAAGCCGATAAACCTCTACGTTGTTCCCAGAGCAAGATACGCTGCCTGGCTGGTAGAGAAATATTTGACGAATACTAAGATGGGAGATCTGCTCCTGATTTCAAACATGGCGGCAATTAAACCGACATACGG
Source organism: uncultured Dehalococcoidales bacterium (assembly GCA_913046255.1). Classification (GTDB taxonomy): domain Bacteria; phylum Chloroflexota; class Dehalococcoidia; order Dehalococcoidales; family ARS1013; genus ARS1013. Next base: position 21,152 of record CAJWSH010000006.1, on the reverse strand, counting down.
GCTGAGGAGTGGGATCGAGTACTATGGAAGCCGGCTGTATCAACCGGGTGACAGCCTTAAGAATATAGATTGGAAACATTCCATGAAGTCCAATGAGTTGGTAAGCAAGGAATTTGCAGACTTCTATGGACAGCCGGCCATAGTTCTAATAAACTTGGCTGTCGATAATGCAGAGGAAGCGGATAAGCTGGCATATAATATTGTCGTCACGGCAATATCATTAGCACGGGAGAATGTTCCAACGGCATTGGCTGTATATGATCACAAGGATGTCAAGGTAACTACGCGAGCACTCCAGCCGCAGCAGCTAGTACTCCAATCCTTTCAGGTTGCTCGGGAAATGATTACTTTTATTAATCCGGTAAAATATCTCAATCCTCCTGATATTGGTAGATTAAGAGCAAATTTGAGCCGTATCCGCTTTGCAGAAAGTAAAGCAGCCAAGGTGTTGGATCAGTTGCTGCAATTAGAATATAACAGTCTCAGTAACGCCGCTAAGCTTCACCCGGCTACCAAGGCGCTCAGAGAGGCTTTTACCAAGGTGGATAAAAAGTCCAATATAATAGTTATTTCATATCGCAATCATGATGCGGAGGCACTGGCGTTTAACACATTTAGCTTTAACAGAAAAGGGAACGCAGTAATTGCTGTATAGTTGATGAGTGTAAATACAGTGCAGTAGTAGGTTGTGTATTCTACATAGGACTTCTTCCACAGTTCAACTGTGATCTGTTTTGCCCAGCCCTGGATTGACACCCACTTGAATATGCCATTAGAATGAGAGTTATTTAAGAGAAAAAGGTGATCTATTGTATCAAAAGACGGTGCTGGATAATGGATTGCGGATTGTCACAGCCACTATGCCTCATACTCACTCGGCATCTATCTGTATATTTGTTGGCGTCGGCTCTCGGTATGAATCTGAGCTAAAGGGGGGTGTTTCGCATTTCATTGAACATATGATGTTTAGGGGGACACGAAAGCGGCCGACAGCTAGGGAAATCTCGGAGGCTATAGAAGGAGTAGGCGGTACTCTTAATGCTGGCACCGATAAGGAGATGACCGTCTATTGGTGCAAGGTAGCTCAGCACCACTTTGGACAGTCTCTGGATGTACTGGCGGATATGCTGCTCCATTCCAGATTTGATTCTCAGGATATAGAGAAAGAGCGTCAGGTCATTATGGAAGAAATTAGTATGAGCTACGATTCTCCTGCACAAAGGGTTGGCCTGCTCATTGATGAACTTTTGTGGCCGGCTCATCCTTTAGGACGCGATATAGCCGGCAGCAAGCCATCAGTAACCAGTATTACCTCAAAAGACATGCTTAGTTACCTAAAAGCCCACTATCTACCTGCCGGCACAGTAGTTTCAGTGGCCGCTGATATTGAGCATCAAGAGGTGGTAAATGCTGTCAGTCGGGTTTTGGGTGGCTGGTCCCGTCGGACGTGCCGACCTGGATATGCCACTTACAAGGAACGGCTGGTTGAGCGTCTGCGAATTGAGATCCGGGACATAGAGCAGGCACACCTTTGCTTAGCACTGCCTGGCCTTTCACTCTTTCACCCAAAGCGCTTCATTCTTGACCTCTTAAATGTTATTCTTGGGGAGGGAATGAGTAGCCGCTTGTTTAGTGAAATCCGTGACCGGCTCGGTCTTGCCTATAGCATTTATAGCTTTGTTGAGCACTTCTTGGACTCCGGCTCAATTACTGTCTACGCTGGTGTTGAGCCTAAAAACCTATCGGTGGCCATAGAGGCTATTCTGGAGCAGCTCGATCAACTCAAGGAAACAGTCTCTGAACTCGAACTGACTAAGGCGAAGGAATTATTTAAGGGGCGGCTACTACTTAGAATGGAGAACAGCCGCAATGTCGCTGGTTGGATTGGAGCCCAAGAGACTTTAGTAGGCCGCATTTTTAGTATCGAGGAAGTGGTATCACTGGTTGATGCCATTACTGCTGATGACTTGCAACAGTTGGTTCAGGAGCTGATGCTGGATAATCGGCTTCGGGTGGCGATTGTTGGCCCAGCCTCAAGTTATTATGAGCCCCTAGAAGAACTCTTAAAGCTATGAAAATCCTGGGCATTGAGACCTCCTGCGATGAAACGGCGGTGGCAGTGGTGAAGAGTGGGACCAAAATTCTGGTTAGTGAGATTGCCTCTCAGGTAGAGATACACGCTCGCTACGGTGGTATTGTCCCTGAGGTAGCCTCAAGACAACACATCCTGGCTATTATTCCGATATTAAAGCAGGCAATAACTAAAGCCGAGATTGATTGGTCTGACCTTGATGGTATTGCTGTTACCATGGGCCCCGGTCTTGCAGGCTCTCTATTGGTAGGGGTAAGCGCCGCCAAGGCGATAGCTCTGGCTCATAGCTTACCTCTTACCGGGGTAAACCACCTTGAGGCTCATATCTACGCTAACTGGCTTAATGATAAGTGCCCGCTATTTCCCCTTATCTGCCTCATTGTCTCCGGAGGACACAGCGACCTGGTGTTAATGAGGGATCACCTAGACTATGTCTTATTGGGACGGACTCGAGATGATGCCGCTGGTGAAGCCTTTGATAAAGCCGCCCGGATACTGGGACTGGGCTATCCTGGTGGTCCTGCCATTGAAAAAGCTGCCAGAGAAGGTATCGCCTCTATCAAGCTGCCACGCGCCTGGCTGAAGGGTACCAACGATTTCAGCTTTAGTGGTCTTAAAACAGCTTTGTTTCAACTGGTAGAAAGGGGTAAGATCTCTACCGTAGCCGACACAGCTTCAAGCTTCCAGGAAGCTGTTATAGATGTTCTGGTCACAAAAACCGTAGCCGCTGCTAAAGAGCATCGAGTGAAGCAGATTCTACTAGCTGGTGGTGTAGCCGCCAATTCGCTTCTTCATCAACGTCTCAAGGATAATTCCCCCATACCGGTGCTGGTACCCGAATCGATACTATGCACCGATAATGCAGCTATGGTAGCCGCCAGCGGCTACTACCAATTTCAAGCTGGTAAGATAAGCAGCCTGGATTTGGATGTAGTTCCCAGCCTCAAGATAGCTTAAGCGAAAAGCTGAGAATTAATTAAAAAGGGCAATTTATAGAGAAATAGGCTAATATTGGTCTCTGGTTGCTTGTAAATTGCTTACGTTAACTATAAATAAGTATTTGTTGAGTTGCGACATGGAGCTAACTACGCTATGATAGTAAATTAGCAGTCTCGGCGTGAGATTGCTAATAATTTTAGGTCATGATATACTAAATCGTTAGAAAGGAGGATGGAAATGGCAGTTAAACTTCAGCCGCTGGGTATCATGGTTATATTTAGGCCCAAAAAGGCGAAGGACAAAAGCAAAGGAGGGCTTATTTTGCCCGATGTTGCCAAAGAGAAGCCCCAGGAGGGCGTGGTTGTTGCCGTTGGTCCGGGCAGGCCAACTGAAACCGGAAAGAGAGAACCCCTGGATGTCAAAGTAGGTGATACCATAATTTATCCACCATTCGGTGGCCAAGAGCTTAAGATTGATGGCGAAGAACTGATAATCATGCCCGAAAACAGCATTTGGGCCAAGAGAATCAAAAAATAAAAACTTATTGATAGTATAAGGAGACTAAAATGGCTAAACAGATAATTTTCGGTGAAGACGCAAGAGCAGCTCTGAAGAGGGGAGTGGATACACTCAATGATGCAGTGAAAGTAACCCTAGGACCCAAGGGCCATCCAGTAGCTCTGGGCAAAAAGTTTGGAGCACCGGTAGTGGTTGATGATGGTGTTACTATCGCGAGAGACATTGAACTCCCCGACCCTTTTGAGAACATGGGGGTGCAGCTGGTCAAAGAGGCGTCTACCAAGACTAATGATGCCTGCGGCGACGGGACAACCACGTCAACTGTTTTAGCGGCGTCCATAATTGGTAACGGCTTTAAGAACATAGCCGCTGGCGCTGAGCCTCTCAGTCTGAAGAGGGGTGTTGAAGGAGCAACCAATGCTATTCTGGAAGAGTTAAAGAAGACATCTACTCCGGTGAAGGGTAATGAACAGATTGTCCAAGTGGCAACGATAACTGCCAAGGACGCTACGATTGGTAATCTGATAGCTGATGTCATGGATAGGGTAGGTAAGGATGGGGTCATCACTATTGAAGAGTCCAGGGGTATAAAGTATGAGACCGAATACGTTGAAGGGATACAATTTGACCGTGGCTTTATCAGCCCTTATTTTGTCAGTGATGCCGCTCGCTTGGAAGCAGTAATAGAAGACGCCCACATCTTGATTACCGATAGGAAAATCTCAGCTGTTGCCGACCTCCTGCCAGCTCTGGAGAAGATAATGCAGATAACAAAGAACCTGCTTATCATTGCTGATGACGTGGATGGCGAGGCCCTAGCTACTCTGGTAATCAATAAATTACGGGGTACAATAAATATTTTGGCTGTTAAGGCTCCCGGATTTGGTGATCGGCGTAAGGCAATGTTGGAAGACATAACCGTTCTCGTTGGAGGCACGGTAATCTCAGAGGATATCGGCCGTAAGCTAGACTCGATCACTCCAGAGGACTTGGGCCGGGCTCGCCGGGTGGTCACCAATAAAGATAAGACTATTATTATTGAGGGCAAAGGCTCAGCCCAGGCCATCAAGGCCCGGGTTAAGCAGCTCGATATACAAATAGAGGGAACCAAATCTGATTATGACCGGACTAAACTCAAAGAAAGAAAAGCTCGTCTGGCAGGTGGAGTCGCTATCATCAGGGTGGGTGCCGCCACTGAAACAGAGATGAGGGACAGAAAACGCCGGCTTGAGGATGCCCTATCAGCTACTCGAGCAGCAATAGAGGAAGGCATTCAGCCGGGTGGTGGTATTGGCTTACTCAATACTCTATCCGCCCTAGATAAGCTCGACTTTACTGGAGATGAGACTACTGGCATTAGTATCGTCAAGAAAGCAATTGAGGCACCGATTCGCTGGATTGCCAACAACGCTGGCCAGGACGGTGCTGTAATAGCACATGCTGTTAGTCAGCAACCACCAGGCATTGGCTACAACGCTGAAACTGGTGAGTTTGGCGACATGGTAAAGATGGGTATTATTGACCCGACCAAAGTGGTAAGGTCAGCGCTGGAGAACGCTGTCAGTATTGCCAACATGGTACTTATTACCGAATCGCTGATTAACGATATCCCGGAGAAAGAACCACCACTTCCTCCAATGCCTGGTGGCGGTATGGACGGCATGTTCTAATCGATCACAAGCTTTGAGCAGATTAAAAATAGCCGTGGTCTTCGGATGGCGGCTATTTTATTATACTCAAACTTTAAGTTATGGCATAGGTAGTAGAGGTACAATGGCGGCATCAGCGATTAACTCGTTTTGTTGTTTAATAGGGGAAACACAAGAGGAGAAGAGATCATGTATAACCAAAATCTTCTTTGACACACCTACTAGCCAGTGTTATGATGATCAGAGAGTAACTTTCTATAAGAGTATAGAAAAATAGTGAGGTGAGGCAAAATGTCTATTGAAACACTGTATCTGGTGTTTCTTTTTATTTGTCTTCTCTTGTCTGCCTTCTTCTCAAGCTCGGAAACAGCTTTTGTTTCTCTGGAAAGATTCCGGGTACAGCATCTGGTTGAGACTAAAGTGAAAAGAGCTAAGCGGGTAGCCAAAATGATTGAGAGACCGGAGAGGTTTTTATCTACTGTGCTCCTGGGTAATAACCTAGTCAATACGGCGGCTGCCGCCTTGGGCACTGTTTTGGCTGTCTCTATCTGGGGGCAGAAGACAGGGATGTTGGTAGCTACTATTGGGGTAACCATCATCCTTTTGATATTCGCTGAGACCATGCCCAAGACATTGGCTACCAGGCATGCCGAGAAGCTAACGCTAATGTTTGTACGACCAGTAGAGATGATCTCTTGGTTTTTTACCCCCTTTGTGGCCGTCCTAAGTTGGATTTCCTTCAGCTTAACCAAATTGGTCGGAGGGACACCTGTGCCTCGATCTCTGGTTAGTGAAGAAGAGATTCGTACTATGATAACGGTGGGTCACAGAGAGGGAACGGTGGAAGAGGCTGAGGCTGAGATGTTGCACAATGTTTTTAAGTTTGGTGACCGGCCAGTCAGTGAGGTTATTGTACCTCGCCCTGAGGTGGTCAGTGTGGAAAAGGGAACTACGTTGGCTGATTTTCTGGATATCTACGCTGAGTCACCCATGTCACGATTTCCAGTATATGAGGAGAACATGGATAATGTGGTGGGTATTCTTTCAATTAAGGATGTACTGATGGCTATTGGCAAAGGTACTGTTGATAGCGAGGGTGTTATTGACGAGCTTATTCGTCCGGCCTATCTCACTCCTGAGACCAAATGTATCGGTGAACTCTTTGCCGAGATGCGGGACAAAAACTATCGCATGTGTGTTGTAGTAGATGAGTATGGTGGTACTGCCGGCATTGTCAGCCTCAGCCGTTTGATGGAAGAGATTGTCGGTCAAGTGGGGGATGAGTTGGTGGCAGCGGAAAAGGAATATGAGGTAGTAGATGAGTACACTTTTCAAATTGATGGCGGTATGCGAATTGAGGAAGCCAATGAGGAATTGGGCCTCAAGCTTCCCAAGGGCGATTATGAAACTGTAGCCGGCTTTGCCTTAAGTCTCTTGGGGCGTATTCCAAAACAAGGCCAGCAGTTGAGGTACAAAGATCTGAAGATAGTAATAACCAAGATGAGAGGGCTAAAGGTAGAAGAGATATTGTTGACCAAGGAAAGAAAAAAGAATGTACCGCCTACGACTTAGATTTAAGCGAGGACCAGAGATGAAATTCATCTCCCATCTGGATATAGTCAGGCTGTGGCAGAGGGCCTTTCGCCGTGCCGGGATACCTCTGGCGTATTCAGAAGGGTTTAATCTGCATCCCCGTATATCCCTGGCTGCTCCCCTCGCCTTGGGTGTAACCAGTGAGACAGAATTGATGGATGTCTTTACCACCAAGCTGGTCTCGCCACACATCTTTGAAGAATCTGTTAATCAGCAGCTGCCGTCCGGCATGGGAATCTTGCAGGTGTATCTGATAACCACCATCTTACCATCGCTACAATCGCAGATTCGCTATGCCGAATACCGGGTTAAGGTGGAAACAGAAAAGGATAAAAAGGAAATAGAAGCAGTGCTGGCCTCTTTGCTCTCCAAGGAACACTTGCCGTGGCAACATCAGCGGGATACCGGCTTCAGGAGCTATGACCTTCGGGCTCTGGTCAATGACCTGTGGCCTATTAGCTGGTGTAACGGCTATTGCACTATAGGTATGCGGCTTCGTTGTGACAGTGGTGGTGCGGGAAGGCCAGAGCAAGTGGCCAAGGCTCTTGGTTTTAGCCGACCACACTCCATCTGCCGCTCGAGGCTTGTCCTAAAAACGAGCTGACCTTATTTTCTGTAACTCCTGTCTTAATCGAGGTCATATGCAAGAATCAACCTTGGACCCCCAAAGACAGGAGAAGGCAAAAGAGTACGCTCGGCTCAAGCGCTGTCTGAGTTATGTTGACCTGATATTTACTGGCTTCCTTCTTTTGTTGCTGCTCTTTGATGATCTTTCTCATAGGTTAATCGGGTCGCTTGCTCTACTTCCTGCTCCAGCGGCCAGCGTCTATTTTTTATTTTTAATGGTGACTTACGGGATATTATTGGCACCTTTAAACTACTATCGCGGGCTTGTTTTACCTCGGCGCTATGGCCTATCCTTTCAGAAATTTGCTGGCTGGCTTGGTGATACTGTAAAGATCGGTGTTCTAGTCGTAGTATTGGGCGTTGGTGTTGTTGCTGTCGTCTACTTGTTTATGAGCAGTCTACCGCAAATCTGGTGGTTGTTGGCTTGGGGATTTATGCTGATAATCAGCTTAGTACTGACTATTTTGGTACCAGTTTTCATTGCACCCATTTTCTTTAAGATGGAGCCACTGATGGATACTGAACTTAAAGAACGGCTTAAGCGATTGTCTCGACAAGCTGAGATGAGAGTTAATAGTATCTATACCATAACCTTTTCCAGTAAGGGTACTACTGCCAATGCTGCCCTGATGGGGGTCGGTAAAACTAGGAGGATAGTCTTAAGCGACACACTACTTGAGCAATACTCGCCAGCAGAGATAGAAGTAATTATAGCTCATGAATTGGGGCATCAGCACCACCATGATATTTTCAGACTTTTTGTGATGCAGTCGGCTATGTTGCTAGTCGGATTCTATGTTACTAATCTTATACTGAAAACTGCTATAGTGCCTTTAGGTTTTAGCAGTCTATCAGATACAGCTACCTTACCCTTATTGATACTCATACTTGGTGCAGCCAATCTGCTGTTTGCCCCACTGATAAATAGCTTTAGCCGTCAACTAGAAACTGCTGCCGATAATTACGCCTTAAATCTGACCAATGACCCGGGCTCATTTATTAGCTCTATAACCAAGCTTACCGACCAGAATCTGGTTGAGGCACGACCTAATCGCTGGGTTGAGTTTTTGTTCTGGGCCCACCCGAGTTACCGGCGGCGAGTAGAGTATGCTCGTTGCCATTTAACCTATAAATCTAATAAGAGGGAATAATTGGTAAAATGTACTCTTGTAAGACACGGCGAAACTGACTGGAATAAATTGCGAGTCTGTGCGGAAAGAAATTAAAACTGGGATTTTGAGTCAAAAAATGAAAAGGAAAGAGAGTTGAATTAATATCAGGACGATAACTTATAACGCATAGCAAGTCCAGCTTAAATGAAAAATATAATTGACCCAGAAATATTATCAGAGTGAGAGAGATAGTTTCGTCAAATTTAGTAATAAACCAAACACTATACGAAATAAATACGATAATTTCAAAAACTATTGGTATAAATAATGCGTTCCTCAGGAATTTGGCGATGCTTTAGTTTGTAGGCAGATTTGATGCAAGCTGGAGTTGTGCTAGTATGAGCCCTGTTAATCCCATGAGAATAGTAGAAAATGTTCGTGGTGCTGCTACAAATCCCGCGATATTGGTGTGAATATCCGTACCAACATTTACCATGTGGAATAATGCATCAGAAAGGGAAGTGTGCTTGTTCTCGAACTAACACTTTTATATTTAGTAACTGCTGCTAGCAAATAGTTGAAGTTATTAAAAATCCTTCTATTGTCCCTCTATCCATAACCAACTATAATGGAGGCTGAAATGGTAAGGAAGAAGTTGTCGCTGGAGCAGCGGGTTAAGAATTTTATCCAGGAGCATAATCTGGTTTCAAGTCAGGACCGCCTGCTGGTGGCGGTGTCCGGGGGGGCCGATTCAATCTGCCTACTTGATATTCTGGTTCGGCTTAAAGACGAATTGGGCATCGGACTGCATGTGGCTCACCTTAATCATCAACTCAGGGGGACTGAGTCTGATGCTGATGCTCACTACGTTGCCGAGATGGCCGATCGTCTGGGCGTGCCGGCTACCATTAAGAATCAGGACATAAGGGCGCATCAGAAGCAGTACCGCCTTTCGCTGGAAGAGGCAGCTAGGGAGGTGCGCTATCGTTTTCTGGCTGATACTGCCGGCACTATCGGTGCCAGTCTGGTAACAGTTGGTCATACCATTGATGACCAGGTAGAGACAATACTGATGCATCTTGTGAGGGGGACGGGAACTAGGGGACTAGTGGGACTAAGACCGTGTATTGTACAGCGGTTGCCCCCCGATGGAGAAAAACTCACCGTAATAAGACCGTTACTTGGACTCTATCGTCAGGAAGTGTCCAGCTATTGCCGGAATAATCACCTTACGCCCCACTTTGATACTAGTAACAGATCACTAACACCGTTAAGAAATAGAATTCGCCTCAAGCTCCTACCGTTGCTTAAGAGCTATAACCCACGGGTGATTGAGGCACTATTACGAACCGGCACTATTGCTGCTGATGAGCTTGCCTTTCTGGATGAAGAGACCGCTCGTTTGTGGGATAGCGTGGCCGAGAGGCGAGGAAATGTGATTACTCTGGATAAGAAGAGTTTTGGTCGGTTGCACCCCGCTCTGAAACGGCATCTGCTGAGAGCATCTATTTCAAGACTTTTGGGAAGTTTCAAGGATATTGAGACGCGCCATATTTTTGAGATAATGGCTGCCTTGAATAAGCCGGCGGGGAAACAAATTAACCTGCCCGATGGTTTAATCTTTGCCATAGAATACGATAAGTATCTGCTAGGCTCAGACTCCGTAGTTTTATCTCCTTTCCCCATTTTGGAAGGTGAGTTTGCTCTTAAGATTCCCGGCAAAACACAGCTTCCAGGGTGGTGTGTTGAAGCAGCGATTATAGATTTAAAAAGAGAGCCTGAGAGGGGTGAAACCTTTAGGAGAAATCCTCATGAGTCCCTTGCCTGCCAAATCCCGACGGACAGGCCTTTTGCCAAAGAGAGAGAACTTCTCCTTTTCCTAAAGGAAGAGCGAGAGAGATTTAAACAAAGAGAAAAGGATAAAAGGGATGAGTTGCCTAATAACCTTACTGCCTACTTTGATTTTGCTAAAACTGGCGATAAGATAATAATAAGATCCAGAAAGCGTGGCGACAGATTCCAGCCGTTGGGCTTAAGTCAGCCCAAAAAGCTGGTTGAGTTTATGACTGATGCCAAGATTCCCCGTACCTGGCGGGGGCGAGTCCCGATTGTATCATCGTCAGAGCATATCCTGTGGCTAGTCGGCTGGCGTATAGATGAGCGGGTAAAGGTAACTGAGAACACCAAAAAGGTTTTGTATCTGACAGCAATGAGGATAGTAGAGTGAGTAATTTGAGGAAGGTGGAGGAAATTACAGAGAAGTTGAGATGAGAATTGTATTACCTATTTAGAAATGACTGTTTTACTAAATTTATAAGACTTAAGCGGGGATGTAAGGCACAAGAGATATGGGCAAAAGGATTGAAGCGTCTTGACCGTTTGACTCTTCTGGAGTGTGAGGTATTTTGTTCCGGTGAACATAAAGCCAGTAATCATGGTGCAGTTTTAGTATGATAGGGTGGAAAGTTGAGCTTTAGCTTCTTAATAATATGCGCTTGAGTCTTAAATCTGCCGAGACAATCAGTTTGGCAACCAACTTAGTGCAAGAAGTGCCTAGTACCGGTAAAGACCATAGCAATATTGTATTTGTCAGCAGCTTTAATCGAGTCCTTATCTCTTATTGAGCCGCCGGGTTGAATAATGGCCGTCACTCCGCTCTTGGCTGCCTGCTCAACACTGTCGGAGAAAGGGAACATGGCATCTGATGCCATAACGCTACCTAGGGACTTTTCCCCAGCTTTAGCATTGGCTATATCGACGCTTACCACTCGATTAGGTTGACCGGCCCCCATTCCCAGCAAGGTCTCATCCTTGACAAGAATAATGGCATTGGACTTTATGTGCTTTACTGCCCGCCAGGCAAACTTCAGGTCTTTAAACTCGACCTCAGTCGGCGACCGTCTGCTTACTGTGTTTAGCTTAAGACTGCTTTCGGACAGAGAGTCTGCGGTCTGGATGAGCAGTCCGCCCTTTACCCGGCGCAAGTCAAGGGAGTCTGTCGTTGTGGCGTCATCAGGTGGTAGTTCAACTAGCAAGATACGCAGGTTCCTCTTCTTTTTTAGCTCCGTCAGGGCGTCAGTATCATATTCGGGGGCAATAACTATCTCATAAAAGGTCTTGCTCATTTCTTGGGCCATACTAAGGTTAACTGTTCGGTTAGTGGCCACGATGCCGCCAAAGGCTGAGACCGGGTCGCCACTTAAGGCCCGGCGATAGGCTTGTACGATATCTGGATGGCTTGAAAGGCCACAGGGGTTGGTGTGTTTAACGATAGTCACTGTCGATTGGGCAAAGTCGGTTGCCGTACTCCAGGCGGCATCAGCATCCAAGATGTTATTGAAAGAAAGCTCTTTCCCCCACAACTGTTTTGCCCAGGTTATACCGCTATTTTGTTTTAAGACTGTTTGCTCGGCATAGAAGGCGGCTGGCTGGTGGGGATTTTCACCATAGCGCAGTCCATGGCGCTTCTTTAGGGCTATGGTTATCTCATCAGGGAAACCATTCGTATCTTGCCTAAGGTATTGAGAGATGGCGGTGTCATAGACGGCTACATGCTGAAAGGCCTTCTGCGCCAGGCGCTTGCGCTCGGTGATGTTTAAGTCTCCCTGCCCCAGCTTTTCTAAGACCGGCTCATAGTCAGCAGAGTCTACTACTACAATGACGTCAGGGAAGTTCTTGGCTGCTGCTCGAAGCATAGTCGGGCCGCCGATATCAATGTTTTCCAGTGCCTCATCAAGAGTAATATTTTCTTTAGATACAGCTTGGACAAATGGGTAAAGATTGACTACTACCAAGTTAATGGGCTGGATTTTATTTTGGGCAAGCTCAGCCATGTGAGCGGGAAGATTGCGTCTGGCGAGTAAGCCGCCGTGGATTTTAGGGTGCAAGGTCTTTACTCGGCCGCCAAGAATCTCGGGAAAGCCGGTAATTTCAGAGATACTCTTTACCGGCGTCTGAGCTTCTTCCAGTGTCCTTTTGGTGCCGCCGGTACTGAATAGTTCAAACCCCAATTTACTTAAGTCCCGAGCAAAACCGGCTATTCCTGTTTTATCAGAGACACTTAAAATAGCTCGCATAAATACTCTCCTTATTACTTTTTCTTATTTCTTTTTAGCTAGTCTCTTTCTCACTTTCTACCTTGCTCTCTGTGTTCCCTCGCCTTGTTTAAATCTCTCTCGCTCTTCCTTTAAGAAAAGGAGAAGTCTGCTCCGCTTGGCAAAAGGTCTGTCCGTCGAGATTTGGCAGGCAAAGGACTCAAGAGATTTCTCTTAGAGGTTCGCCCCTCTTAAACACTCCCTTAGCTATCAGATAATTACCCGCGCCTCCCCTGCCAGTTCTACCACCTCACCAATAGCTTTGGCTTTAGGCAGAGACTGGCTTATTTGGTTGGCATTCTCGGGGGAGCAGATAACCACCATGCCGATACCCATATTAAATACCTGGTACATCTCTTCCTGAGTCACATTGCCTCGCTGCTTGATTAACTCAAAAATGGGCGGTACAGTCCATGTCTCACTATGAAACTTAGCGGTTACTCCTTGAGGTAGAATCCGAGGTACATTACCAATTAGACCACCGCCAGTAATGTGTGCTATACCCTTAATAAAAGGCAGCAATGGTTTCAGCTCATTGTAGTAGCAGCGGTGGGGTTCTAAGAGTTCCTTCCCCAGAGTCCGACCCAATTCTGGGTAGTGCTTTTTGAGTTGGTCACTACTAAAGACTTTACGCACTAGAGAGTAACCGTTGGTATGCAGCCCGCTGGAGGCAAGACCGATAATAACGTCACCGATAGCAATCGTTTTCCCGGTTATCATCTTCTTCTTCTCTATTATACCGATAATAAAGCCCACAAGATCGTAGTCTTCCCCGGTATATAACCCCGGCATTTCGGCTGTTTCACCACCGATAAGGGCACAGCCGATTTTTTGACAGGCTTGGGATAATCCCTGGACGATGGCTGCTATCTGCTCTGGCACAAGCTTACCTGTGGCGATATAGTCTAGAAAGAAGAGCGGCTCGGCACCTGAGGTGAGTATGTCATTAACACAGTGGTTAACGAGATCAATGCCGATAGTGTCATGTCTTCCCAGCGCTGAGGCTATCTTTAGCTTGGTGCCAACCCCGTCAACACTGGAAACCAAAACTGGCTGCTCGAGTTCCTTAAGCTCAAAGAGTCCACCAAAGAATCCCGGACCAGCCAACACCTCAGGGCGGTGGGTGGAGTGAGCAAATTGTTTAATCAGTTCTTTAACCTTATCGGCAGCATCCGTATTAACGCCGGCCGTGGCGTAGATCTTTTTAATCTACTCTACCTCCTCGTGTAAGACTTACTAATAGAAAAGTGCAGTTATCATTTTCTAAACCGCTTGCCTTTGCCAGCGACTGCTGGCAAAGGTGCCGCGACAATCCAGAGATAGATACTTATCAGCATTGTCTTGGTACAGCTTATTGTTTCTATTTCGAAGTCTGGTACGATGGTACCCCATAGAAGTATAGTAGGCTAAGAGTTCAAAAGGAAACTTAGTATAGCTGCTCCCAATATTAAAGTATGGCCCGCTTTGTTAATCTTCCTTTAACTTAGGTTAATCAGCCCCAAGATATCGGCGGGCTTAATCATAGCACCAAGACACAGCAGTTGCAATCTAAAAGAGATTTGTTATCAAGTTCACCAGTAGGTAATATAGAACATGAGTAAAAGAATTTCAGCTTACTACTACTTTATGTCAATGGAGATTGCCGGCTGGTGGGCAGGGTTTCCAGTGCCATCTTGCCCATTTCAAGCTGCACTGGCATCGGATACTCACCAGTGAAGCAGGCTAGACAAAAGATATTCCTAGGTAAGCCCACTGCTTTAACCAGCCCGCCAATGCTTAGATAACCCAGTGAGTCGGCACCGATGAAATCTTTGATTTGGGGTATGGTTTTCTGAGAGGCGATCAGCTCCCAGCGAGTAGCCATGTCCACCCCGAAGAAGCAGGGATTGCAAATAGGCGGGGCACAGATGCGTACATGCACCTCTTTGGCGCCACTCTTCCTAAGCAGCTTGATTACCTGAGGGGTGGTGGTACCTCTGACAATGCTATCATCAACCAGGACTATCCGTTTGCCGTCCAATACGGAACGCAGAGGATTAAATTTGAGCTTGACGCCGAGGTCTCTTATTTGCTGGTCGGGTTCAATGAAAGTGCGTCCCATGTAGCGGTTTTTAACAAGACCTTCAACTGGTGGTATGCCGGACTCAAGCGCATAGCCGGCACCGGCCACTGTGGCTGAATCAGGCACTCCGATAACCAGATCGGCATCTATTGGATGCTCTTGGGCTAAATTGACGCCCATAGCCTGGCGTGCTGAGTAGAGCAATCGACCATTGATGGTACTGTCGGGGCGGGAGAAGTAGATGTACTCAAAAATACAGAACGCTCTTTTATTTGACTCTTCTCGGTAACTTTCGACCCCGTTCTCAGTAATAGAGACTATCTCGCCGGGTTCAATTTCTCTGATAAAGTTGGCATCGATATGATCAAGGGCGCAGCTTTCTGAAGCGAGTACCAGAGCGTTACTATTAATAGTTCCCAGACAGAGAGGACGCACGCCAAGAGAATCACGAATACCAAAGAGAGTATCCTTGGTCATAATAACCATGGAGTATGCTCCCTGTAGACGACGCATAGCATATCTTATCTTGCCCAACCAGTCCTTTTCCGGGGAGGAAAGAATAAGGTTGGCGACGACCTCGGTATCGGTGGAGGTGCGGAAGGTGTAGCCCATGTTTACGAGCTCCTGGTACAGGAGTTCAGCATTAATGACATTACCATTATGGGCTATGGCAAAAGTATCCGAGCCATTGCTGACTATGATGGGCTGGACATTTGAGTCGCAGCTGGAACCTCTGGTGGAGTAACGGTTATGACCAATGGCAATATTGCCATTGAGTTGGCTTAACGATTCCTCATCAAACACCTGAGACACTAGCCCCATCTTGGCGTAGACTTGGAGCTTCTTACCGTTGGTGGTGGCGATACCGGCACTCTCTTGGCCGCGATGCTGGAGAGCAAATAGAGCAAAGAAGGTGAGTCGAGCTATATCTTCACTAGGGGCATAGATGCCAAAAACGCCGCAAGCCTCGTGCAAATCTGCCTACCTTTAAATTCAGGTAAACTAACGCTTTATTTGAAATTATAGCTCATCGATGGCTTGTTGGTCAACTAATTTCCATCTAAAGTGTTGTTTTTGTAATCCACTCTATAAAGGAATGCCTAGTGCCCTAAATATACTGTGCAGTCCAAAGTAGCCGGCATAAGTAATAGTAGTGCATTTGATAGCCTTACCGGCAAAGCTGACAAGGAAGTATCTTTTTATGCTGAAGCGTGCTGCTCCCGCGGCCAGGGCTGCTGGATAAAAGAAAGGGTTTATTATTGCGGAGAGCAAAAATAATGTTATTGAACCCCGCCGCTCTATAAGTCTTGTAAGCCGGAGGTATGCTTTTTGGATTTTCCCCGGCTTGGTCTGAGAAAAAGGCATGCTGCCACTATAACCAGTGAAGTAAATGGTCAGACCACCTAAGGTTTCACCTAGACCACAGATTATACCAACAAACACCGGACCAATAATTTCTGGTCCGAACCATGGTTTAAGTACCCCGCCTAGGGCGAACTGGACGGCTAGCATGGGCACTGGAATAATAACAGTGGCGCCACCTAAAGCGCTGATGGTCAAGCCGCCGGCATAACCATAGCCCTCAAGTGCTTGGACGGTCTCCCATTTTAGGATAATAAGTGAGGCCATAGCTACGGTGAGGACGACAGACAGAATACCAACCCAGTATTCCCACTTTTTCAGAGTGGTCGTCAGTTTACTCAACTTGGTAGTGTTAGTTATCACTTTTCTCCTTACTTTGGGCTGCTTTGCTGGTTGCGGCTTTAGTTATCTCTTTTACTGCAAAGATTAGACCATCAGCTCCATAGTCCACTATGATGATGTCATCTGGATTAAATTCACCTTGTAATAACTTGGTCGACAGAGGATTTTCCACGTAGCGCTCAATGGCTCTTCTCAAGGGTCGTGCACCATACATTGGATCGTAGCCTACTTCAACCAGCCATGATTTTGCTTTTTGTGTAATCTCAATTCTCAGTTTATGATCAGCCAGACGATTTTGCAAGTCACCAACCAGAAGATCAACAATTTTTTTGAGCTGTCCCTCGGTCAGCTCGTGGAAAACTATAATGTCGTCTATTCGATTAATAAACTCGGGACGAAAGACCTTTTTCACTTCAGCCATTACCTTTTCCTTCATTTGTTCGTAGCTCGTCTTTTGAGCCCGAGCTTTGTCTTTTGTTGTAGCAAAGCCCATGGCCATATCGCGTTTAATAAGTTCAACCCCGACATTTGAGGTCATAATGATTATCGTGTTTTTAAAATCCACGGTTCGCCCATGGCCATCCGTTAGTCGCCCGTCGTCAAGAATTTGCAGGAGGCTATTAAATACCTCCGGGTGAGCTTTTTCAATCTCATCTAGCAGCAGCACTCGGTAGGGGCGTCGTCTGATAGTTTCGGTCAACTGTCCACCTTCATCATAGCCAATGTAGCCTGGCGGGGCGCCGATCAGACGTGATACCGTGTGCTTCTCCTGGTACTCGGACATATCCAGACGTACCATGGCATTTTCGTCACCGAAGAGGAACCAGGCCAAGGTTCTAGCTAGCTCGGTCTTGCCAACACCGGTGGGCCCCAGGAACATAAAGCTGCCGATAGGACGCTTTGGATCTTTGAGTCCAGCTCGGGCTCGTCTGATGGCCTCGGAAATAGCTCTTACCGCCTCTTCCTGATTTATCAGGCGCTCATGAATCCGTTCCTCCATATGGAGCAGTTTCTCAGCCTCACCCTCCAGTATATGAGATACAGGGATACCCGTCCAATTAGAGACTAGTTGGGCAATAGCCTCTCCATCAACCACTTTGTCGATTTTCTCTTGCCGGAGCCATTGGCTTTTAGCCTGATTGTACGCCTCTTCTAAGTGTGCTCTCTCGGTCTTGAGCTTGGCAGCACGCTCATAATCCTGGCGTTGTGAAGCAGCTTGCTCTTCGTTGGTCAATTGCTTGAGTTGGCCCTCCAGCGACCTGACCTCTGGCGGTGCGCTCTCAGTATCAAGACGTAATTTACTAGCTGCTTCATCAATTAAATCAATCGCCTTGTCGGGCAAAAATCTATCCGATATGTAACGCTGAGAAAGACCAGCCGCTGCCTCCAAGGCGTCGTCACTTATCTTAATCTTGTGGTGTGCCTCGTACCTAGGACGAAGCCCGTGAAGTATTTTAATGGTAGCCAAAATATCGGGCTCGTTGATAAATATCGGCTGGAAGCGTCGCTCTAGAGCTTTATCCTTCTCAATAAACTTGTGGTATTCATCCAAAGTGGTGGCGCCGACACATTGCAACTCGCCGCTGGCTAAGGCTGGCTTGAGCATGTTTGAGGCATCAATAGCCCCTTCAGCGGCTCCAGCGCCAACAACGGTGTGAATTTCGTCAATGAATAGTATTACTTCACCCTGTGCTTGGCGTACTTCATCAATAACTGCTTTAAGACGCTCCTCAAATTCGCCGCGGAACTTGCTACCAGCTACTAGGGCCCCCATATCTAGCGCCATAACCTTGCATCCTCTCAGCGATTCGGGAACATCATCGGCGGCAATCTTCTGGGCTACTCCCTCGGCGATGGCTGTTTTACCTACCCCAGCGTCACCAACAATTACCGGATTATTCTTGGTACGTCGGGTGAGTATTTGCATTACCCGTTTAATCTCCTTTTCCCGACCGATAATCGGGTCAGACTTATCCGCTAGGGCGAGCTCAGTCAAGTCACGACTGTATTTGGCTAGAGAGCGATATTTACTCTCTGCTCTGGCATCGGTAACTCGATGTCCGCCGCGAATCTTCTGTAGTGCTCCATAGACCTTCTCTTGGTCAATTTTATGCTGCTGAAAAACACCAGACAACTCAATCTCCTTCTCTCCAACCATAGCAACAATAGCAATAAAGAGATGCTCGGTGCCGATAAGCTCATCCTTGAGCCTATTGGCTTCTTCGCCAGCCTTGGTCAAAAGTTGGGTAACAGATGGTGTAGTGTAGATTTGCCCGGTAGCGTAAGTAACCTTTGGGACCTTGTCTAAGCTCGTCTCAACTTGCTGTCTCACAGCTTCAATATTAATCTCCAGCTCCTTCAATATATCACCAACCAGACCTCTCTCTTGCTGGAGTAGTGCCAGTAGGATATGCGGTACAACCCACTGGTTGTGATGGTACTGGCGAACTATCTCATGAGATAAAGACAGCGCTTCCTGTGCCTGTTCCGTAAATCTCTCTCGTTTCATAACTCATTCCCTCCTATACCTTTCAAGCTCTGATTTTAGTTGCTTGTTGGCCTGCTGAAGTTCAGCCAAATGTTTAGACATTCTCAAGATAACCTCTACCCCGGCCAAGTTTACCCCGAGGTCATTCATAAGTGTCATCACTCGGTGAAGCATAGCTATGTCATCATCCGAATATAACCTGATATTGCCTGGTGAACGATAAGGCTTTATTACACCTACTTTTTCATAATAGCGTAGGGTGTATGTTTGGGTACTAAGCATCTCGGCAGCAATGCTTATTACATAACGTGGTCTGTTATCTATGTTCATAAATATCCTCGCTTATGTATTTTACTGAGATCCAGGTCTCAAGCTATCGAGCTTTTCAAATAGCCCCTTCTCCTCGGGTGACAGGTTGGTTGGCAATACCACATTCACCTTGGCTATCAGGCTGCCCCGGGAAGATTTACCTAGATAGGGCATGCCCTGCCCCACCATGCGAAAGGTCTTTCCATTCTGAGTCTCCGGTGGAATTTTTAGTACCAGTTTCCCCTTGAGGGTCGGTATCAGAGTCTCACCGCCCAGTACCGCTGTCGTAAAGGGCACGGCAGCGGTAACATATAAGTCATCACCCAGGCGCTCAAATAAGAGGTGTGGTTTAACTGTTATCGCCAAGTAGAGGTTACCCTTGGTGCTGCTGTAGCCTGGCTCACCCTCGCCAGCAATGCGTACCCGGGAACCACTCTTAACCCCGGCTGGAATCTTGACATCTAATCGCTTTATCCGGGGTACTGTTCCTGAACCGCGACATGCCGAACAGGGAATATTTTGTGTTTGGCCATTACCATGGCAGACAGTACATGGATCCTTGACTTCAAAGCTAAGAATGCGACTGGTTCCATGATAAGCTTCTTCTAATGTTACCTCAAGCGGATGCTCTATATCTCGACCTCGCTTGGGTCGAGTTCGACGGGTATAGGTGGTGCTTTGGTTGCTGCGTAATAGATCATCAAGCAGGCTGTCAAAGTGAAAAGTGCTGCCGCTTTGGGCAAAGTCACCGAAATCAGAACTATGAAATGGCGTTTGCCGTCCACCGGCTTTAGCAAACTGATCGCTGTGCTGCCACTGATCACCAAAACGGTCATATTTTTTGCGTTTTTTCTTGTTCGACAAGACCTCGTAGGCTTCGTTTATCTCCTTAAACTTTGCCTCGGCTGATTTATCGCCCGGATTAACATCGGGGTGATGCTTTCTAGCCAGTCGACGGAAAGCCTGTTTTAACTCTTTTTCACTGGCATTCCGGCTAACCCCCAGTAGGCTATAGTAGTCTTTAGCGGTCATCTTTCTCCACGGTTAATTAAGCAATTATTCCATATATCATAATCTACTTTAGATTATTTGTCAATATTTTTAGAAGAATATTAATAAAAGTTTATAAACTTATGGATAAGACGGAACAGGTTTTTGATTGCAGAAACTGTCTTTGTGAAATCTTAAACCCGTCTGGTATAAATCAGGTTTAATAAAAGGGAACTTTAAAGACTCGTCGTTTGAAGAGTAATTATACTTTCCCTTTCACTTCTTAGAGAGGGGGAATTAAGCAAGATAAAAGTAGAAACTTGACAACTAAGGACTTGTCTGGTTATAATGAATAAAACTTGTTTCCCTCATCCTTGCCGATAAAGTCAAACATTGCAGTTTATTCTTTTACTGTTTTTCCAAGATAACCAGAAGCCCCGAATGTTCTAGAATTTGGTTTCCCTATGGCAAAATACATATTTGTTACCGGTGGTGTTGTAAGTTCGGTTGGTAAGGGTATAACTGTCGCTTCTATAGGGGCTATCCTTAACAGTCGTGGTCTCAGTGTCTCGGCTCAGAAGCTAGACCCCTATCTCAACGTTGACCCAGGGACAATGTCGCCCTACCAGCACGGTGAAGTGTTTGTCACTCAGGATGGTGCCGAGACTGACCTTGATTTAGGTAATTATGAACGGTTCATTGATGTTGAACTTACTGCTGACTCTAACATTACCTCAGGTCAAATTTACAGCGCCGTTATTGCCAAGGAAAGGCGGGGTGATTTCCTCGGTGGTACCATTCAGGCAATACCTCATGTGACTACTGAGATTAAGGAGCGGTTCAAGAAGCTGGCTCAGAAATCAGGGGCTGACGTGCTTATTATAGAGATAGGTGGCACTGTAGGCGACATTGAAGGGCAGCCCTTCTTGGAAGCCATAAGACAGATGAGGAATGATGTTGGTCGGGATGATGTG
>CAJWSH010000005.1 GCA_913046255.1 uncultured Dehalococcoidales bacterium | reverse complement strand
GATGGCGGCGAAAGATATTAAATTTTTGCCATAAAGCGCTTTTCATAATTACCTCTTGTTACTGTTCTTCTGTTTCAATCGAAACTCTATCTGTTAAACACAAATGCCTCTTATTTGCAATAAGACGAATAAAAAAACTATTTTCCTTCTTTTTAACACTTGGAGCAATAACCGCTCATGCGAAGCTCAGTCTCTGTAATCTCAAAATCTTTGGCACTTGGGACATGCCTCTTTACATAACGAGATAGGGGATAGTCAAATTCTATAACTTGGCCACAGCCAAGGCATATCAGATGGTGATGCTCCGAGGCCGGTTTCACCTCGTAATGGTGGTGGTTTCCATCAAAGTGGAGCTCATCTACTAGTCCTAGCCCTTTTAATTTCTGCAGGCTGCGGTAGACGGTGGATAGGCTGAGGCGGGGTTCCCTTTTACGGGCCTGGCGGTAGACTTCATCGGCATCAAGATGGCCCTGCCCACGGCGAATAATCTCCATGATTAAGGCTCGTTGTTTTGTGAATCTTAGCCCGCTGGCACCCAGTATCTGGCGAGTATCTTCTTTTAAGCTGGTTTTACTTTTCATTTATCACTAATGCCTCTCATTTGCAACTATTGTATCATGACAATTAGTTGTTGTCAAGCCCTAACCCCATAGTTCCTCAATATCCTCTTGGACTTGCTTTGAACTGTCAGCTACACTTGAGGTAAAACTCTTGTATGAGTCAGCGGAGCCGTATTCACGAGGTTGGAAGGCCACTGGCATGGGCACGGCGTGACCGAAGATGAGCGCCTGCTGTTTGGCGGCTAGCTTAGCCAGCACCGATTTAAGTTCGCTCTTGCCGGAGACACCGGCGAGCACACTGTCTATGTCCCGTTCACTATCAAGAAGACAGGTTACTTTGGTCCCCAGTTGAGATATAACTTCATCGTCAATGCCACTGGGACGCTGATCAATAACCAAAAGGGTAACATTATACTTTCTCATTTCACGAGCGATAGTACCGAAGATAGTCTGGCTTTGGATCTCCGGATTGAGGAATTTATGAGCCTCTTCAATAGTTATCACTAGCGGGTGTGGCTGAGCCATATCCTCACTCATTGCCTTTTCTGTTTTCTCCCGGTACTTGGCGTAGATGCGCCGGGTGAGAAGATTTGCCACTAGGATATAGGCGGTAATATCGGTATATCTGCCGAACTCAAGGATTACATGTATACCTCGGTCAAGGTACTCAAGAATACTTTTTACAGCATTAACAGGAGTATGCGGCTCTATAAAGGGAAGTCGCCTGATAGTATTAAGCCCTCGTTTTAGGTTCCGGAAAGTGTTCTCGTTTATATTTAAGTCTTTGATCTCTTCGGTATCTGGTAAGTTCAGGGTTTGCGCTAGCCAGTTTTTACCAAACATGCGTTGTAACTGATAGGTGGCTTCAGTGGCCTGTTCGGTAAGATTCAGGGTCTGACGAAGTAGCACCATATCCTCAGGTTCTATCTCATCATAGCCTATTTTGACGATAAAATCAGTGCTCACTTTGTGACGCTTGGAGCTTTCCTCATCAATGGTAAATACGGCCACCTTTTCTGAAAAGAGCTGCTTTAAGCCTTTAACCTTTCGTCCCTGTTCGCTCGAGCCCTCCCAGCCGTATTCACTGTGCATGTCAAAGACAAGATTTACGGCGGTACTTTTTTGTAAAATGCCAATAAGAAGCATTCTGGTGAGGAAGGTCTTACCGGTGCCGCTCTTGCCAAAGATACCGTTAGAACGCTTGACCAGCTCAGCCAGATTGAGGCAGAGCTTGGTCTCCATATCCATGGGATTGCCAATCCAGAACCTTTCTTTATCTTCTGCCTTGCCAAAGACTAGCTCTATATCCTGGTCGCTGGCTAGTTTTACCACTGAGAAATGGCTGGGAACAGTTTTGACTGGTTGGGGTCCGTTAAGTATACTTGAAGCATCACCGCCGATGGTGAGATAGGACTGGACATGGAGTATGCCGTAAGTACTGGTTCCGGACAGCACCTCGACAATAAATGGGTCGGAGATATCCGGTGGAGCAAGAGTAAGGCTTTGGTCACTTACTCCTAGGCTGACATCGGTCACCATGCTGAAGAAGCGTCGTTTTTGTCCTTCAATGGTTACATAGCGGCCAACGGCCATGTCCTCAACAGATGCTTGAGCTTCCAGCTTGACTTCAACTCCTTTGTTTAGTGAGCCGGAGATAACAACACCCAGTCTCTGTTGACTGCTATTTTCTTGAGTCATTCTTTAATTTTCTCCAGAATAGCTTTGAGCTGGTTAAACTGACCACTGAGCGAGATGGCTAACTGTTTACTGGCGGTTACTAAAAAGCGACGGCGGTTTTCATATGCCTGACTCATCTGTCGGAGACAGGCGGCAATGAGCTCGTCCGTGGGAAGCGGAAGATTAGTATTTATTAATATATTGAGGAAGTCAAGGAATGAGCTGAATTTCTTTACTTCTTCTTTAGAGCACAGGTAGATAAAGCCGTGGATCCGGGCTGGCTTGGGGGGCAGATAGTGATAGAGTTTATTATCCTGTCGATAGCCGACCACCAGAGCGCTAAACTTGGTTCTTAAAAGCTTTTCAAGTTGAGGGCTGGAGCGATAGATTTCTTCCTCGTTAGCTTCGTTCTTACCCCGGGCAATGGGGTGCCGTCCCGGCTCAAGACTGGTGGTGGTGGCCTGATAGACCACGGCGTACAGCTCAAGCTCTTGTTCGTTGGTCTTTACCAGACTACCTAGAGGCGGCGACTGGTAAAGCTCATAGCATTGGGCGGTAAATTCAGTGGTGTTTGCCTGGATAATTTCACCTACTCTTTGCATTAGTATGCCTTTTTGTTTTATACAATCCCTTAAGACTTGAGAAATTCATCTATGTTGAGCTTAGCTTGGTGCAGGATAGCACACAGTGTTTCTTTAAAAAGGTCACCAAGATGGTGAGGCACGGTAGTGCGGGCACGAGTTTTAGAGTTTCACCATATTTCATGACTCCCCTTTGTTTGACGGTCAAAGATAAAATTCGCCTGACTCGATTTACGTATCACTTCGTTAGCACTGAAACCAACAAATATTTCCATCAGGATATACTCTTGAAATGCGGATATTACCACTTGCTAGATCGGCAGTCTGCAATAACGGCGATAGCTCGCCGCCATGCTCATAATGAGACTGGATGAGTTTATGGGCTGTATCCTGCACAATCTCTAATGTCTCAACAGCAGTGTATTCTTGAGTCATCAAGCCGGGTAACTTCTCGCTGGTGACTGGAAATTCATCTCTAGGCAATGCTCCTATATGAATTGCTAAAAGCGTCTCCTTTGTACTGTCGTCTCCGATAGTTTTATAGTATCACTACTGAAGAAGTCTGTCACCTTATAACAGCTGGCTTCAATAATCTCATCTTCTTATTTTTACCAAATAATATTATATCCATCTTGTCCTTTTGCTGCGGCTCTTGGCTGAGGTGGTAGTGGGTAGGCACTCCTCTGCCATTAGCATTTCCATCAGCTGCTGAAGGTTCCCCCGGTCAGCGCCAGTTATTACCGCCTGCTCGTGGGCTTCAGCTAGTGCTACCGGGTAGCCATGACCCCGTCGGCACTGGTCTAAAATTAAGACATGAGTAAGTTCAAGTCGGCTTTCATTCACTGCCACCCATTCTGGAATTTCAATTCTGGCTATTTCATCATCCACTTTAAGATAAAAAAAGTAGACTCTATGAGCGCCATAGCGCTTCTTTACTATTGAAGACTGGCTAATAAAGAGCGCTGACCTTTCTTTTTCGTCCAGCAGAGCGGAAAAGAGCTCACGGTCGGTAACACCAGATATGTTGTCGCACTCTCTTTTTCCCCAGGAGATTTTATCACAATATCGATCGCAGTTGGGGGCTTGGTAGGGACAAATCGCCACCCTTAAAGCATTGACGACATCGGTTGAGCGGGGAAAGCTAATGTAGCTGGCAGTAGCAAGCTTTTTTTGGCTATTGTTTAGTTTTCTCATCTGGTCAAGGTAGCGAAGAAAACCATTGTCCAGAAGCGCCTGGGTGACAAACTCAGGGTAGTCTTTGCTCACTAGCCCCCAAAGGATAAGCGAGCCATCCAGTAGTGCTAGTACTTGGCCGTTGGCGGGCAGTTCGACTGCTATTCTAGCTAAATGACGGCATTCCTCGACACCTCGCTTGATACCCAATAGCGCTCCCTCTATTGGTTGCCCGCGCCTGTTAGCCTCAGGTGATGTAATTACCAAATCTTCGTCATCGGAATAAAGGTGGGGGGAACTATCAAGGACAGCGCCGGAGTTGGTGCCATAGTTAAGGATAACACTGCCGATGTTTATCAGGTAGCATTTAATTAATTGGTGGCGGTCAACATCAATATTGGAACCATCGGTGGCTATAATCGTGAAATCTTCAGGTGCTGGCGGTGAGGCATAGTGTCGATCAGGCTCATCTACCGGCTCAGCTACCAGCCAGCTGGTTTTACTTGAGACAATCTTCTTTCTTAGATTATCAAGGTTAGTCGCTTCATTTGTGAGAATATCTAGGGCTTTTTTAAGGCGCTGCTGCCTCTGTCTACCGCTCCCATTGAAATGAGCGACCATTTTTTCGACTTGCTGTGCAATTTTGGTTAAATCCAGTGACACTGTTGTGGCTCCGCAAAACTCTTTTTATTAGTATAGTTTATTAGTCCTTGCCGACTCAGGTCAAGTAGTAGTATATATAAGGTAAAGGGTTATATATTATGGTAATATTTAAAGCGTCTTTTTTGATTTAAGAGTGCTCTTATGCTGCCGATTCTTTTAAGTGTGGTCGTAATTTCTTTTTCCGGGGTGATGATGCCGGGGCCCATGTTTGCCATAACACTGGCCAAGAGCTTTAAATCCCCTTGGGCTGGCGTCTGGATTTCCCTAGGTCATGCTGTCATTGAGGTCCCCTTGATAGTGCTGATATATCTAGGTTTCTCACGCTTTTTTGAAAACAGCCTTGTCCAATTGGTGCTGAGTTTGGCGGGTGGCAGTATGGTTATCTGGCTGGGCATAGCTATGTTCCGTGCCCGGGCCAAGGTGGTCAAAGAGGGCAAAGAGTTATCTTACAGTGCCTTTACCGCCGGCATTATTACCAGCGGTCTTAATCCGTTCTTCTTGCTATGGTGGGCGACTATAGGCAGTCTGCTAGTAATGAGATTTCTTGAATTTGGTTTAAGCGGACTTATTGTCTTTATTGTGGTTCATTGGCTGATTGACCTTCTTTGGCTTTCCTTTGTCTCCATACTGGTCTATAGGACTCACTCGCTGTGGGGGAATAACTTCCAGCAGTGGGTCTTTATCGCCATTAGTCTAACGCTTGTTGGCTTTGGTGCTTGGTTTTTAATATCTGGCGTCCGAATGGTGGTTTAGATTTAACCACGAGTAATCTCAAGATTGTTTCTATGGGTAGTTTGGAAGGGTGTAACTCCTTAGGGCTTCTATCTCCTCTTCATCTAGGGACTTACTTTAGCCTGATAGGGTATTTAAGAGGGGATAAGCCATGAAAGTTGGTTTTATCTATAACCCAATCTATCTCAAGCATGATACCGGTCAACATCCGGAGAACGCCAAGAGGCTGACGGCAATTATGACTCACCTTGAAAAAATCGAGCTTAAATCACAACTGGTGCCTATTTTGTCCTGTCCAATCTCTATACAAGAGCTATCTCTGGTACATGAGGAGCAATATATAGCTTGCATTAAGGACATGGCTCAAAAAGGCGGCGGTTGGCTGGACGGCGATACGGTGATGTCGGCTGACTCTTATGATGCCGCCCTTTATGCTGCCGGCGGTGCTATTTGTGCTACCGAGGCGGTTATGGATGGTGAACTAGCTTGTGCCTTTGTTCTAGTGAGACCGCCAGGGCACCATGCCAGCCCTGGACAGGCTATGGGCTTTTGTCTCTTTAACAACATCGCTATTGCCGCAAGGCACGCCAAGAATAAATATAAACTGAAACGCCTTCTTATCATTGATTTTGATGTTCATGCTGGTAACGGCACCCAGACTGTTTTCTATGATGAGCCCGGAGTGCTCTATATATCAGTTCATCAGTATCCTCACTATCCTGGGACGGGAAGCATGGATGAGATTGGCAGTGGGGAAGGTAGAGGAGCCACTATTAATATACCCTTACCGGCGGGCTGTGGTGACGCTGAATATCTACAAGTTTTTAGAGAAATTATTGTTCCGGCAGCCGGGCGCTTTAAGCCTCAGCTTATTCTGGTCTCTGCCGGTTATGATTCCCACTGGGCTGACGAGCTAGCTATGATGAGAGTAACTGTAAACGGTTTTGCCCGGATGGTGATGGTTATAAAAGAATTGGCTGGCAAGCTATGTTGTGGGCGTCTTATCTTCAGCCTTGAGGGTGGCTATAATCTTGAGGCACTGGCGTCGTCGGTTAAGGTTACTTTTGATGTCCTGCTAGGCAGTCCCGATATTGAAGATCCCTTGGGCGAATCACCAGACTGGGTTGAAGCACCCGACATTACC
This sequence comes from uncultured Dehalococcoidales bacterium, assembly GCA_913046255.1. Classification (GTDB taxonomy): domain Bacteria; phylum Chloroflexota; class Dehalococcoidia; order Dehalococcoidales; family ARS1013; genus ARS1013. The sequence goes on along the minus strand of CAJWSH010000005.1, from coordinate 18,122 downwards.
ACTTTGGTTGCAAAAATAAAAGAGATTCACAAGTTATCTTAAGCTTGTTTAACTCCTAGTGGAAGATTTTGTTGGTATCCATCGGGTAAATCGTCTCCATCCACTTTTTTCCCAGACTACCAGCAGTAGCGGAGCAATAAAGAGGGAGCTGAAGGTACCGGCAATAATGCCAATCAGCAGCACCACGGTGAAGTTTTGAATCGTTGACCCGACAAAGAGCAAAAGAGCCAGCACCACAATTATAGTGGTCAAACTGGTATTTAAGGAACGGGCGAGGGTTTCCATCAGGCTGTTGTTGACGATAATCTCAAAATCAGAGTGTGGACTCTCAATCAGATTCTCACGTATCCGATCAAAAACAACAACTGTGTTATTCACGCTGTAGCCGATCACAGCCAGAAGACCGGTAATAAACATTAGATTTATCTCCCAGCCTAAAATACCGCCGATGATAGAAAAGACCCCCAGTGCTATCAGGGCATCATGAACTATAGCTACTATAGCGCAGGCGCCATAACGGAATGGTTTTGGCATGTGACGAAATGCCCAGGTGATGTAAAGAAGAACGCCAACGGCGGCAATAGCCACCGCAATAGCTGCTGTCCGTGTTGTCTCAGTAGCCACCATGGGTGAAACTTTTTTATCGAACTTTCCTTCGAAGATACCAAACTCAGTGATCAGCGCAGCCTCCAATTCAGCCTTAACCTCATTGCTTAGCTCTGGTAAACGGATTAAGAAATCACCATCTTCAAACTTTTGAATAAGGGCATTGCTATAGCCTAAACTAACCAGTTCAGCCTCGAGTTCATTCTGTTTTACTTCTTGCTCAAAGCTAACTGTCATCATGGAGCCACTACTAAACTCAACCCCTAATTCAAGACCGAAGACGGCTAAGGAAATAATACAAATAAGTATTACACCAATCGAAATGAGAAAAAAACGGGATCTTTTGCCGGTAATATCTATCATCGTTTCCTTCTTAGAAAAGGACTAAATAGGTTGGTCTTTTGTGTCAGGCGAGTGCCGACGAACAGGTAGAGCAGAGTTCTGGTAACAAAAATAGCGGTGAACATGCTTACGGCAACACCAATAAACAGGGTTAAGGCAAAACCCATCACAGGGGCACCGTTGGTAATACTAGAGCCTACCCAGTAGAGAATGCCACAGACAATAAATGTGGTTATGTTTGAATCCTTGATGGCTGTCCAAGCGCGATTAAAACCGGCATTGATAGCGGCCCCCAGTGTTCGTCCTGTCTGAAGTTCTTCCTTCATTCGCTCAAAGATGAGCACATTGGCGTCTACCGCCATACCTATGGACAGGACAAAGCCACCGATTCCAGCCAGAGTGAGGCTAATTGACATTATTTTGAACAGTGCCATTACCAGCGTACCGTAAAAGATTAAGGACAGGCTGGCAATCAACCCTGGCAGGCGGTAATAGAGGCTCATAAATAGCATAACCAGTGCTATGCCGATTATCCCTGCCTTGACACTCATGTCAACGAATTTGGCACCCAGTACTGGTGATACTATTTCATCTTCAATTATTTTCAGAGATACAGGTAGACGGCCGGCATTCAATTGTTGGGACAATCGAGTAGCTTCATCCCAGCTTAATCCTGTGATCTGGCCCGAGTTGGTAATTACTGCTTGCACGGTAGGAGCAATCGGTAGTCCACCTTCGCCTCTTAACGGCTCAGCACCTTCAAATATACCCAGCCGTTGACCTAGCATACGGCTGGTGATCTCTTCCGAAAGTTTGCTCCCTTCTTCGTTCCACTCAAAAATGAGCAGTATGTTACCAAAATTATCCCTATTAGCGAAGGTATTTTCCTTGAAGTAGCTTGAATTAAGCGTCTTTATTACCCCATCCATGACGGCGGTGGCTGGTCTCCACCTTCCCAATTCATTCTCCCACTTGGCGTCCTCGTCTTCTGCGACCAGCTCGCCAAACTCGAGTAGTGCCACACTTGAGAGGCTCTCCTTTTCTTTATCAGTAATGTCGCGTCCGGGTAGTTCAACCAAAATTCGGTTGCTACCCTTCTTTTGAATAACCGGCTCGGTTACTCCCATTGGATTAATTCGGTTGCTGAGGACTGCCATTACTCCCTCTATGGCGTCGGTCTCCCCACTTGGCTCTATTGAAGATAGATCGGCCTGATAAACAATATGAGTGCCGCCCTGGAGGTCCAGACCCAGCAGTACCCCTTTGCCGCCCAATAGTCCTACATTTATAGGAAACACTGTCAGCAGGGCAAGAACAAAGAGCAGTAGTATGGCTATAAAGGCCTGTGTATTTTTTTTCGGCATGTCATAAACCTCTAAGCACAAAAAGAAATGGCTCAACCAGAATTGTCATAAAAGCCAGTTGCTTTCCTTAAAATCATAAGCCCTTTTTCTCATAGGGAAGATCTTCTGTGGTCTTTTCCCTTAATGTCAGTAAATCCTTTACATAAGATAGAGCTTTCTCTTTGTTTGGCACCTCTCCCGAAACCTGTGCTTCATGTATCGTCTCTAGAAGTTTTCCGAGTTCTGGTCCCGGAGTAAGATTAAAGTGATTTATTAAATCGTGGCCATCAATTAACTTGGACGGAGTGTCGACTCCTTCCTGCTCGGAGCGCTGACTCAGAACATGAGCCACTATATTGGCATGCTCCTGCCAGTTAGCCATATCCAAGTCTGGACCTCTGGTAGCCAGATGGTCAGCCAAGCTGATAAAAAGAGCATCAATGGCTGCCTCGCCGGTGTCACGGAAGTAGCGATAAATTGCTCTAGATGAGGGAAGCTCACTCTGACTCATCTGCACTGGACGAAGGTGATAGCGGACAATATCTGCCGTCAGTTTTACTTCTTTAGAAGAAAATCTCAGCTTTTCCAAGATGCGAGTGGCTATCGGTGCCCCTTCCCCAGGGTGATTAAAAAAATGTGTCTTGCCCCACTCATCTATGCTTTTTGTTTGTGGCTTGGCAATGTCATGAAGGAGTGCTGCCAATTTAAGCAGCAACCTTCTGGTGCTGCCGCTGCTGACCTTTTGATTAAAGTAATCGCTAAGCTCTACTGACCAAGGGATAAGCTTAAGAATCTGCCCATCGGCATATTGCCAGTCTCCTTGTCGGAGCACGAAGTCAACGGCAGCTACCGTTTTAACTGAGTGGTTAAAGACATCCCAAGTGTGCTTCCTAGGTTGCTCGGTTCCTTTTAAAAGAGCCAATTCCGGGATGAGGGCAGTTAGTAGTCCTAAATCGTCAAGATAGAGCAAGAATTGTTCAGTTTCAGGGGCTGCCAGTATTTTGAGTAGCTCCTCTCGTATGCGCTCATTGGCTACACTAACGATGAGGTGGCTGTGGCGTCGAATTAGAGCTTCAGTCTGTCGATTAATGGTGAAGCTTAGCTCTGAAGCCAGACGTACCGCTCTTAGCAGACGCAGCGCATCCGCCCGGAAAGCTTTTTCTGAAACACTCTTTATCACTCCTTGGCGGAGGTCATTTAAGCCATTATATGGGTCAGTGAGCTGAGTTGCTAGTAGGGCTTTGTTTGAGAGTAGTTCGTCAGTAGGGGTTTTAAGCTGAATAATTTTCTCAAGGCCAATTGCCATAGCATTTATGGTAAAGTCGCGACGCTTGAGGTCTTCTAAGATGCCACCTTGAGCGGTTGATAAATCAAGCTGCCACATAACTATATTTAGTGGGTCTTCCTTACTCGCTATAACCACCCGGCCTACTCGGTTAACCTCATCCAGCTCGATATATTTGCCGCCAAGTGCTACGGCTAGCTTGGGAGCGATTTCCAGCGCATCCGCTTCCAGAGCAATATCAATATCGGCGGTATCTCTTTTTAACAACAGGTCACGAACAAAGCCGCCAACAATATATGCCTGGATATTTTGCCTAGCGAAAAAAGCGCCTGCCCGTTTTAAAAGAGATAAGGTTTCGGGCCTAGCTGGCAGCTTCAAACCATTTAAAACTACAGCCATCATCTAGACCCAAACTATACTCTAACAGCGCCTATTTATCAAGAAGGTAGCTCTTTAGGAGTCGTTTTGCACTCATTCTCATGGCGAAGAGGAGCAGCTCCCAAAAGGAAGTTGGGGTTAGTTATCTGATAATAGACAGTACCTCCACCTATTCTTAAAATGGAGGAATGGTGGTTGGAGTTTTCCACTTAGGCTATGTGGCCTTGATGATACCCTAACCATACTATTATTATAATTAACTAGATGATAATTATTAAACACGTTCTTAAACATTGGGTTTGGGTTGAGGTAATACTTAACTATGGGTGAGTGTATAAAGTTAACAAAGCATTATAAAAGCAACTTGAAAACTTAAAGGTAATGAGAGGGTTAACTCAGACCTATCGGGTCAACATCTACTGTCCAGCCCTGAGGGATAGGCAGTCGTGATAGAAAGGCAGATAGTTCAGAGCCACGAAGTACAAGCTGCCAGCGAAAGCGACCTCTAAGCCTTTGAATAAATGCTGGTGCCGGACCAATCAAACTGATATCTGCTATTCCTCTGTAGTCTCTTTCGGTAATAATTAGCCGCTTCATTCTTTCGGTTTCTCTTTGGCATTGAGTGTTATTAGTATGGCTGAAAATTAAGCGGACTAATTGTGAGAAAGGTGGGTAACCAAGCTCTAGGCGATAGGCGATCTCCTGCTTAAAGAAAGAGGCATAATCGTGAGAAGCCGCTGCCCTAATTGCGTAGTGTTGAGGAGAGTAGGTTTGAATAATAGCCTCACCACCTAAAATACCTCGCCCGGCTCGTCCTACTACTTGGGAAAGGAGTTGAAAGGTTTTTTCCCCGGCTCGGAAGTCAGGTAGATTCAGGCCTGTATCGGCACTGACTACTCCAACTAGAGTAACCAGTGGAATATCCAACCCTTTGGCTATCATCTGAGTGCCGATAAGAATATCGGCTTTATGGGCACGGAAGTTATCCAAAAGTTCCTGATGGGAATGCTTTCCCCGGGTGGTATCACTATCCCAGCGTAATGTTCGGGCTTGGGGGAATGTAACGCCTGTTTCTTGCTCCAACTTCTGGGTGCCAATGCCCAAAAACTTTATGCGGCGGCTCTGACAGCGGGGGCAGGTCTGGGGCACTACCATACGGTAATTGCACTGGTGGCAGATCAGAGCCTCCTTGGCCGAATGGTAACTGAGCGTAACCTGACATCGCCGACAATTAAGCACTAAACCACAACTGCGGCATTGAATGAAACTAGCTGTTCCTCGCCGATTAAAAAATAGAATCATCTGTTCTTTATTTTCTAGAGCCTTATCTATTGCCTGTTTAAGGGGTCGACTGAAAATACTCCTGTTGCCAGCCTTGAGCTCGTCCCTCAAATCAACTATCCGAGCCCGGGGGAGAGCTGAACCTTTGTGAGGAGTAAGTCGTTCGGGGAGCTCTAGAAGGTGATAATCTCCTTTTTGAGCTTGGTAAAGAGTTATCACATCAGGAGTGGCACTACCCAGAAGAACTACTGCCCCCACAAGCTCAGCCAACTTCATGGCTACGCTGCGGGTATGGTATCGGGGTGACGTATCCTGCTTATAGGTCCACTCATGCTCCTCGTCAATAACGATGAGACCCAGCTCGGGTTGCGGGGCAAAGATAGCACTGCGGGAGCCAATTACAACACTGAATTCACCGTTTCTTATCCGCCTCCATTCGTCAAATTGTTCTCCCAAAGAGAGCTTGCTATGAAGGACGGCGACCTTACCGGGGAAGCGGGCGGAAAATCGTTCTATGATCTGAGGAGTGAGGGCAATTTCTGGTACCAGGACAATTCCCCGTTTGCCCAGCCTAACTGCTTCAGCCAGAGCCTGAAGATAGACTTCTGTTTTTCCTGAACCGGTAACCCCATGGAGCAGATAAATAGAAGATTTGCTTTGCCCTAGGCTTTCCTTAATAGAACTGAAAGCGCAATTCTGGGCGGTGGTAAGCCTTAGCGGTGCTTGGGGAGTAATCCGCTGATAGGGAATTGGTTCCCTTTTTACTTCAATGTGCTGCAAGGTGACCAAACCCTTACTGACTAAGGCATCAGCCACCGCTTTATTGCAATGAACCCGCTGTCTAGCTTGCGCCAAGGACACTTGCTGAGATGTCTGGGACAAAAACTCAAGAAGGGCCGCCTGTTTTATGGCTCTCGTCTTGAAAAGTTTTGTTGCCTCCTCCCGGGCGTTGCCAGCATTTATAGCCAGGCCTAGATATGGCTCTTTCTTGGGTCGTATCTTAATCGGCTCAAGCTGATAGCTTCTAATCACTTGACCTCGTTTGACCAGTTGTGAAACGATAGCCTGTGCCCTTTTTTTACCCAGTACTTTCTCTAGCTGCTTTAAGCCTATCTTGTCTTGGTGCCGAGCTAATCCAATAACTCGCTGTTGATCTGGGGTTAGAGAAGAAATATCATGGTTATCTATGGCGACTCTTAGGGAGATGAAAGTGAGCACTTTGCGCTCAAAGCCGGGCGGGAGCATTAGAGCTACGGCGTCAAAAACGGGGCAAAGATAGTACTCGCTGATCCAGCGAGCTAGCTTTACCTGGGTCAGAGATAGCAGTCGTTGCGGTGAAATTAGGCCGGCTATTTCTCTGGTTTCCGTGATTGCGGGGTATTCGTTTAGCTCTAGAACTATGCCTTGAAGGACTTTATTGCCAAAGGGGACCCAGACTGCTTGCCCAATGTTAATACTTAACTCACTAGGAATGGCATAGCTAAACATCTGGCGATGGGCTATTGGTGAATTGACACTAACCTCAGCATAAGGCAACAATTGTACTCCAAGAGAGTGGCTTTAAACCCTTGTGGTGGCCACTTTTAGGTTCGATAAGGGCAGGTTGTTTGAAGTAGACCATATCCTATTCTGGCTAGCCACTACTTCTTTTCCTTGGTTACCCTTTTTTCCTTAATACGAGCTGCCTTGCCACTTAAGCCTCGCAGATAGTAAAGTTTGGCCCGGCGTACTTTTCCGTGGCGCACCACTTCTACCTTGGCTATCAGTGGTGAACGCAGGGGGAAGGTACGCTCGACACCGACGCCGTAGGCGACACGCCTCACGGTGAAATTACCACCATCAGCATTGCGGCGAACCCTGATTACTACTCCCTGAAATAGCTGAATACGTTCTTTTTCGCCCTCTACAATCTTGGCATTGACCTTTACCGTATCGCCAGGGGTAAGCTCAGGAATATTGGGGTTAGGTTTAGTAAATTGAGCCACTTCCATTTTATAAAACTCCTTATCTTAAGTAAATCACTAATCGGCTATTTTATCAAGTCTGTGGCCGAGATATGGCAGATTCACTCCGGATAGCCTTAGCTTTACTTGGAAGAGACGAAGCTGAATTACGAGCCAGCTCTTGAACCAACTGCCTTTCTTCTGAGGTCAATTCAGCCTTATCTAGTAGCTCCGGACGACGCTCGAGAGTGCGCTGAATTGCCTGTTCATGACGCCATTTGGCAACCAAAGCGTGGTTTCCGGAGAGCAGGACCTCGGGTACTGACCAGCCTCTATATTCCGCCGGACGGGTATAGTGAGGATACTCCAGTAGTCCGCTAGTATGGGATTCGTCTTCCAGCGAATCTTTGGAACCGAGAACCCCTGGCAGTAGTCGGACGACAGCATTTATGACCACCATAGCCGCCAGCTCACCGCCTGAAAGAACATAATCACCGATGCTTATCTCGTCTGTTACCAGATGCTGGCGCACTCGCTCATCGACTCCTTCGTAGTGACCACAAATAAGGAGCAGATGACTGAGACCTGATAGCTTATGAGCAATGGCTTGAGAGAAAAGATGCCCCTGGGGGGTAAGTAAAATAATCGATGACTTATCTTTTTCGGGCTGTGCCTCCTTTTTTACTTTTTTTACCGCTTCAAAGATAGGTTCCGGTTTTAAGACCATACCGGCACCGCCGCCATAAGGATAGTCATCAACAACGTGATGTTTATCATTGGTATAGCTCCGAATATTATAAATGTTAATCCTTACCAGTTCATTATCAACCGCTCGCTGGAAGATACTGGTGCCAAACGGGCCGGAAAACATGTCTGGAAATAAGCTTAAAATGTCAATTCGCACCAAGCCCTCCTGTTGCCTCTTTTGGCGATTGGTGAAACAGACTTTATTTTATCACATATAGAGCAGCAAGCAAAATTTGGCAGTTTTAAAAAATTTTTGTGAAAATATTGACAAAGGTAGGGGAAAGTGTTGTAGAATGGTAAGAAGTGGTATAAAGTGGGAAATAAGGGAATATAATGTTTTTTGGTGAATTTGAATACAAACTTGATGAAAAAGGTAGATTACCTCTGCCACCTAGGTTTAGAGACCACCTGAAAGGTGGAGTGGTATTGACTCCAGGGATAGAGAAGTGTATCATCGCCTACCCGGTACTGGAGTGGAAGAAGTTGGCGGAGTCGCTTACCTCCGGTTCAGTAACTCGCAGCAAACTCCGAAGGCTGAGTCGGGCTATTTTTGCTACTGCTTTTCATCTGATGATTGACGGACAAGGTAGAATCAGTCTGCCGGCACCACTGCGAGAGTATACTGAGATTACAGATGAGGTAGTTGTTACTGGCGCCAACAGCTATATTGAGCTTTGGAACAGGGCGAACTGGGAAGAAGAGAAGGCCACTTGCCAGCAACAAGCCTGGCAAATTATAGAAAGTCTAGAGCGTGATTAAGGAGTCACCAGAGAGATGTTAGCTCCGACTCATACCTCTGTGCTACTTAGTGAGGCCATTGTGGCCCTGGCTGTTGAGTCCGGTGGTCGTTATATTGATTGCACTCTTGGTGGCGGCGGGCATGCGGCTACTATTTTAGAATATGGCTCACCTGGCGGGCAACTACTAGGTATTGATGCTGATCCTCAAGCGATAGAAACTACCCGGACAAGGCTGGCTGGCTACAATAGCTCAGTTCTAATAGTAAACGAAAACTTTGTAGAGCTAGAGGCTATCTGCATTAAAAATGACTTCCTTCCGGTTCATGGCATCTTGTTTGATCTGGGGCTCTCCTCGCTGCAGCTTAATGGCAGTGGGCGTGGTTTCAGTTTTGAGCATGATGCACTTCTGGATATGCGCTTTTCTCCCAGTCAGACACTCAAGGCTTCAGATATCGTTAATACTTACTCTGAGATTGAATTGGCTCATCTTATAAAAGCCTATGGCGAGGAGAGCTACAGCCGCCGGATAGCGCGAGGGATTTTAAAGGAGCGTCCTATAAAAACTACCCTTAAGCTGGCTCAGGTGATAGAGCGGGCTGTCGGTGGGAGGAAGGGGAGAATCCATCCAGCCACCAAAACCTTTCAAGCACTGCGAATAGCGGTAAACCATGAACTTGAGTATCTGAAAGCGGCATTGAAGCAGGCGGTTGGATTGCTTGGTTCTGAAGGCAGGCTGGTTGTTATCAGTTATCATTCTCTTGAGGACCGTATAGTGAAACGATTTATGAAAGAGGAATCAATAGGCTGTATTTGCCCTCCGAAGATACCAAGCTGTGTTTGCCAGCATACCGCTCACCTCAGGTTAATAAGCAAGAGGGTTATTACTCCCTCTTCGGTGGAGATTAAGAGTAACCCACGTGGTCGTAGTGCCAAGCTGAGAGTAGCCGAGCGAATAATAACGCAGAATGAACTTGATGATAAGACTGGGAGGCTGCATTTTTTAAGCCTGACTAATGGTAGTCGTTAGCGACAACCGACATAACTGGGAGAGACTCTTCAGTGTTTCAAATAATTGAATAATTGAAAATTTGACAATTGTCAGAGCGAGGAGGTTCTAAAGATGTGAAAAGAAAAACTAAAAAGGATCAAAATATACTAAGACAAGGAGGATTTAGATGACTAAGCGGACTACCTTAACTTCAATTGATGTTGGCACCACTAAAGTATGCACTACCATAGCTGAACTGAACAGTGATGGTGGTGTCCGGGTTACTGGCGTCGGTATTAGCCCGTCGCATGGGTTACATAAGGGTTTAGTGGTCAACATCAACGATGCCAGAGAGACGATTCGTGCGTCGGTGAAAAAGGCGGAACAAGCCTGCAACTATAAGGTGGAATCAGCCTTTGTCGGTGTTACTGGGCGGCATATCAACTCATTAAATAATCGAGGGGTGGTGTCTATTACCCGTAACGACCGACTGGTACGTCCTGATGATCTGAGGCGAGTGCTTAGCAGTGCCCAGAGTGTTAAGGTTCCCAATGACAGGAAACTCCTGCACGTTATTCCCCGAGGTTATGCTGTTGACGGTCAGGTAGGAGTCAAGAACCCGGTAGGCATGTATGGCTTTAGACTGGATGTGGAGACGCACGTTATTACCGCTGCTGCAACTTCCATCCAGAACCTAGTAAAGTGTATTCGTAGCCTTGCCATAGATGTTGATGATCTTGTTTTGGAGCCTTTAGCCTCTAGTGAGGCGGTACTTACCGAGGATGAGAAGCAGGTGGGTGTTATCCTGGCCGATATTGGTGGTGGAACTACTGATATTTGTGTCTTTAAGGACGGCAGTATCTGGCATAGTGCCATTCTACCGGTCGCTGGTTATCAGCTAACCAGAGATATTGCCATTGGTCTAGGTCTGCCATTTGATGTTGCTGAGGAGATGAAGAAGAGATACGGTAGTGTTATGCCGGTCTATGAAGGCCAGACGGACACCGCCAATCCGATATCACAGGATGGCCACGGTGCCTCTTATCAAGACCTATGTGATATTATCCGGGCTCGGGTTGAGGAAATACTAAGGCTCATCTTACTGGAAATGCCGCGTAATGAGTACGAATCAATAGTCCCGGCGGGACTGGTTCTTACAGGTGGTAGCTCTAACCTTTCTGGCATTGAGGCGCTGGGACGTGAAATCTTGCGACTTCCAGTACGAGTGGGTACCCCTACTAATATGCATGGTATCGCCGACACTCTTTGTGACCCGGCCTATGCCACCAGCGTTGGTCTTCTTCTATGGGGAGCTAAGCACAAGGCTGGTCGTCGATGGAAAGGTGGTTGGTTCGGCTCTCGATTACGGAAGTTATCTTTCAGAATTGGAAAACTGTTTCGCTAGCAGTTTTAAATACTATTAATTATAAGGAGGAGGAAATGGCAAAGACAAGCTTTGTTCCAAACCCAGCCAAGATTAGGGTTTTCGGCCTAGGTGGTGGTGGTTGCAACGCCATAACCCGTATGGTCAGGGAAGAAATTCAGGGTGTTGAGTTCATTGCCATGAATACCGATGCCCAGGCTCTGGCCATTACTGAAGCCCCAACCCGTATTCAGCTCGGCGAGAAGCTTACCAAAGGATTAGGTGTCGGCGGCGACTGTAACCTGGGTCAGAAAGCGGCTGAAGAGAGCCGTGATGAGCTTAAGGAATTAGTTGCCGGTGCCGACATGGTGTTTATTACCTCTGGTATGGGTGGTGGCACCGGCACCGGGGCGGCACCTACTCTCGCTGAAGTAGCTAAGGAGAGTGGCGCGCTAACTATTGCTGTGGTCACCAAACCTTTTACCTTTGAGGGTGCCCACCGCACCGAAGTAGCTAATGATGGTCTTAGTCGGCTGTTGGGCAAGGTTGATACTTTGATTATCATCCCTAATGACCGCTTGCTTGACCTCTGTGACCAGAAGACCGAAGTAGAGAGCGCCTTCAGACTGGCCGATGACGTTTTGAGGCACGGTGTTCAGGCTATCTCTGAGGTAATTACTGTTCCCGGTAAGATTAACCTCGATTTTGCTGATGTCAAGTCGGTGATGAAAAATGCCGGTCCTGCCTGGATGTCTATCGGTCGTGGTTCGGGTAAGAACCGGGCTATAGAGGCAGCCAAGGAAGCCCTTGCCAGCCCACTGCTGGATGTTACTCTTGAAGGGTCAAGGGGAGTGCTCTTTAACATCGTTGGTAGCAGTGATCTCACTCTGTTTGAAGTAAATGAGGCGGCTGAGGTAATTAGACAGGCAGTGGATCCGGATGCCAACATCATTTTTGGTGTGGCCCACGACCCACGTATGGCTAATGATATAAGGATTACCTTGATCGCCACTGGCTTTGTTTCTAAGACAGACTTTGGCCAGGTCGAAGAAGAAGACGAGTTGACTCAACAGCTTAGGTGTATGAAGACCGAGGACGAGTTAGATGTTCCTTCATTCCTGCGCCGTCCACTCTTTAGTCGCCAACGTCAGGCAATAATTCCACCTGAGAAAGTATCTAAAGAAGTGTCACACGACTGGTGACACCGGCCTTTTTGTGTGGTTGGTGGGTTTGCTGAAACTGAGGCCAATTTAAGGCTGTGGGGCTTAAGTGTCCCGCGGCCTTTTTGTTCTAAGATGGGCTTGACAAACACTACATATTGTGGTATATTGTTTGCGCTATACTATATGCTGTAGAGTTTGACTATGAACTGTCCCTATTGTGGTTATAGTGATTTAAGGGTTATAGATTCCCGTGATGTAAACGATGGTGTACGTCGGCGGCGTCAGTGTTTAGGATGCGACTTGCGTTTTACCACCTATGAACGGGTGCAGTCGGTTGGTTTCTTTGTTATAAAGAAGGATGGCAGGCGTGAGGAATTTAGCAAAGATAAGCTGCTGGCTGGAATTGGCAAGGCCTGTGAAAAGCGACCGTTACCAGTAGGTAGTGTCGATGGCCTAGCTGATGAAGTAGAGGCTGGGCTTTACCGGTTGGGCAAAGCAGAAATATCTGGTAGTATTATTGGTGACATGGTAATGAGTAGATTAAAAAGCTTGGATTACATTGCTTACATTCGTTTTGCCAGCATCTACCGGGATTTTTCTGACCTCACCGACTTAAAGCAGGAAGTAGATACCCTAGTTAGTACTGGTATTGAAACTGCCCAGATGGCTGATCAGCTGCCTCTTCTTCCCGAGGTGCGGTTGGCGACGTTGACCAAGAGGCGTCGGAGACGGGGATGAATTTGACTGATAAGTCAGAAAAGAGACTGCTCACCAGACTCAACCGCACTCAGGTTGCACGGACTATTTTTGTCGCTGCTGAATCTATGGGCATATCTAATAGAAATCGACTGGACAAGCTTACCAGTCAGGTGATTCGACGCTTGGAGCGGCCGCAGGCCCTGCCTGGTATGGAACACTTGGTAGCTAAGAAGACCCATAAACAGCTGGAGCGCCCGGTTACTGATTTTGAAATCCTTGCCATAGTAAAAGAGTTTTTAGCCACTGAAGAGTTGGAACAAAGGGAAAAGACTCTATCTAAAGAGGAGGGATTGACCATGCCGCCTGAGACAAAAGCCCAGACTGCTATTAGTCTTACAGAGAATGCCCTTCGGGTTCTTAAACGGAGATATCTTAGAAAGGATAAGCAGGGGGTGGTTATTGAGATGCCCGAGGAGATGTTCCGCCGTGTGGCCCGGACTATTAGCGCGGCTGAGCTCATTTATGACCCTAAGGCAGATGTTGGGACAATGGAAGAACAGTTCTACTGGCTGATGGCTGACTTAGAATTTTTACCTAATTCGCCTACCTTGATGAATGCTGGCCGGGAGCTGGGGCAACTCTCAGCTTGTTTTGTTCTTCCCATTGAAGATTCGATGGAGTCCATCTTTGGTGCCGTTAAAAATACAGCTCTCATCCATAAGAGTGGCGGTGGCACTGGTTTCTCTTTCTCTAGACTGAGGTCGGAAGGAGATAGGGTTGGTTCTACCGGGGGTGTAGCCAGCGGTCCGGTCTCCTTCATGCGAGCCTTTGATGTTGCTACTGAGGTGATTAAGCAGGGTGGTACGCGCCGTGGGGCAAATATGGGCATCTTAAACGTTAGCCACCCCGATATCGTGAAGTTCATAATGGCTAAGCAAGATCTTACTTCCCTCACCAATTTTAATATTTCGGTAGCAATAACCAGTGCATTTATGGAAGCGGTCAAGACTGGCAGTGATTATAATCTGATAAATCCACATACTAAAGAGACGGTGGGCACGCTTAATGCTAAAGTGGTATTTGACAAGATTGTGGACATGGCCTGGAAGACAGGTGATCCGGGCATAGTATTTCTTGATCGGATGAATAAAGACAACCCGACGCCACATTTAGGTAATATTGAAAGCACTAATCCCTGCGGAGAACAGCCATTGCTTCCCTATGAGTCGTGCAATCTGGGCTCAATTAACCTAGTCAGGATGCTACGAACGAAAAATGAGACTGTCGAAGTTGATTATCCCAAGCTGGCGCGGACAGTAAAACTAGCGGTTCGTTTTCTGGATAATGTTATTGATGTTAATAAGTTTCCGTTACCCGAAATAGAGGAAATGACTAAAAAATCTAGGAAAATAGGGTTGGGAATAATGGGCTTTGCTGATATGCTGATCGGGCTGGGTATTCCCTATAGTTCAAATGAAGCGCTTGAGCTGGCAGAGGATTTAACAAAATATATACAAGATGAAGCCACTGAAGCCTCTAGGCAGTTAGCCCAAGAAAGAGGGGTATTCCCCGCTTTTGAGGGAAGTGTATATGACCATCTCGATGGTATCAGAGTGAGGAATGCCACTAGAACTACTATTGCTCCTACTGGCACCCTGAGCCTGATAGCTGGTTGCTCCAGTGGCATTGAGCCCCTCTTTGCCTTAAGCTACAAGAGGAATGTCCTGGATGGTACTGGGCTGGTGGAGATAAATTCCTGTTTTGAGCAAACAGCCAAGCGAGAAGGCTTTTACTCTGAGGGGTTGATGCAGAAGTTGGCTGATGGGATTTGCCTTAGCGATATAGATAATGTGCCCCAAGAGACGAAACAGTTGTTTACTACTGCTCATGAGATAGGCGCCCAGTGGCATGTTAAGATGCAGGCTGCTTTTCAGAAATTTACTAACAATGCTGTCTCCAAGACGGTCAATTTTCCTAGAGAAGCTACCCGGCAAGATATAGCCAAAGTGTATTTGCAGGCTTATGAAGATGGGTTGAAGGGGATTACTATCTATCGTGACGGCAGTCGTGAGGGGCAGGTACTTACTACTGGTAAGATAGAAGAGAAAACAGAAGAAATTAGGCTTGCTCCCAGAAAGAGGGCAAAGATAACCACCGGTATTACCGAACGAATAACTACTGGCTGTGGCTATATCTATGTTACTGTGAATTCTGATGAGTGGGGAATATGTGAGGTTTTTTCGCACCTAGGTAAGGCTGGCGGCTGTGCTTCTGCTCAACTTGAAGCCACCTGCCGGCTCGTCTCGCTGGCGTTAAGGTCGGAAATAGGTGTTGATTCGATAGTGAGACAGCTTAGAGGTATTCGTTGTCCGTCCATTGCCTGGGAAGATGGCAAGTCTATCCTTTCCTGCGCCGATGCCATGGCTAGCGTTCTGGAAAAACACACCGACAATAAAGGCAATAATGGCGGTGGTACCAAACCTATTCAGGATTATGGACTAGCTAAGAACATCGCCGGTCAGTGTCCTGATTGCGGTAGTCTCCTAGTATATCAAGAGGGCTGCTTTATCTGTCCCGGCTGCGGCTATACTAAGTGCTAGGAAGATATCCCGATAGGATTTATGGAAGCGTGATTTATACGGAAAGCAAATCCTTTTTTTAAATAAGTCGGTCGTGTAGATAAATTCCCTTGTCATCGCTTAGGGTTTCTACATTATCACGATAATGTGATGTGTCATCGCCTTTATCTAAACCAGGTTTCTCTGCGAGGCATTTAAGTATTATGGTTTTGCGTAATTCTTCTTTTGAAGTATAGTTGCAAACTACAAAATCCATTTTATGGTGCATTGCTATTCTCTATCCTGTTTCTATTGTAATATACTATCCCTATCGCAATTTCCCTCGATAACATATATAATAAGGTCGATATAACTTACAGAAAGGAGGTGGTATATTACAATTAAGACAGACCGGGTGATGATATTTATTGATGGTAGCAATATGTATCATTCGCTTAAGAATTACTTTAGAAGAACTGATTTGGACATAGGCAGATTCTCCAACAGGCTTCTAAATAAACGTCGACTGGTGAGAGTTTATTACTATAATGCTAAGGTGGGGCTAAAAGAAGAGCCAGAGCGGTATAAGGATCAGCAGAAGTTTTTTGATGGCATTGCTGCCGTACCGTATACTGAACTACGCTTGGGACGTCTGGTTTATAATAATTGGCCGGGTTCACCACCCTATGAAAAAGGGGTTGATATTCAACTGGCTACCGATATGATAACTCATAGTTTTAAGAATAATTATGATGTGGCTATACTGGTGGCTGGTGATACCGATTATGTTGGCGCCTTGCAGGCGGTAAAAGACAACGGCAAGAATGTAGAGGTGGCTCTTTTTGGTAGGGAACGAACCTCTATGCAGTTAAGGAATGTATCTGATAGAGTAATAGCTATAGACGGTCGACTGCTCCGGGGATGCTGGAAATAAACGAGTGGTGGCTTTCGTTATACGCGTTGCTTTTGCCTTCACAACCTGCCAGAAATAAGTAAATAGTAAGTGGAGTAACTCATGGGGCGAGATGAGGGCAGAAAGATCAAGGGGCAAAGGGCTCGCCGTTTGTCGTCTTATTATGGAGAGGGTCTTTCTCGGGAGCAGGGTGCTGTTATCAAGGATTGGGGGGGTAGACTCCCAGTGGCTCTTATCTACCCCAATTCTTATTATGTCGGTATGTCTAATCTGGGCATTCACGCTATCTATAACCTGTTAAACAGCTATAGTAACGTTGTTTGTGAGCGTGTCTTTAAGGAAAGTAACGGCCGGTTGTTGAGTCTGGAATCTGGACGGCCGCTTTCTGATTTTTCGGTCCTTGCTTTTTCTATCTCCTATGAGCTTGACTATTTAAATATAGCCCGAATTCTCAGGGATGGCGGTATCCCGCCATATGCTGCTGAGCGTGACCAGCGATACCCTCTGGTAATAGCCGGTGGTGCCTGTGTTACTGCCAATTCTATGCCTATAGCCCCCTTTTTTGACTGCCTGTGTATTGGCGAGGCGGAGTCGATACTTCCGGCAGTGATTTCTGCGCTAGCTGAAGGAGTTAGTGGTAAACGTGATGTCTTGCTGAAGGCCCTGGCCGGACTGCCTGGTATCTATGTGCCTTTGTTATCTGAAGGGATTTCTGTTGTCCGCCAATGGGCTCGGGACTTGGATAATTTCCCGGTAGGTTCGGTAGTGCTCACTCCAGCTACCGAGCTTTCAGACCTTTATCTCATTGAGGTGGGACGGGGCTGTAATTGGGGGTGCCGTTTTTGTCTAGTAAGCTCTGCTTTTTGCCCAGTGCGCTACCGCTCTATAAATAAGCTGATAGAACAGGCGAAGCTGGGGCTTAAATATAGAAGGCGCCTGGGTCTGGTGGGATCGGTGGTAACTGGACACCCTCAGATAGAGGAACTGCTATTCAGGCTGCGGCAGATGGGAGCCGGGCTCGCTATCAGCTCTTTAAGAGTTAGCCCCCTTTCCGGCGCAGTCTTGAGAGAGTTGGCTCTGGGAGGTGCTCGAACTATTGCCCTTGCTCCTGAGGCCGGCTCCCAGCGACTTCGCCAGCTGATAAAAAAGGGTATCTCTGAGAACGATATTCTGGAGGCAGTAGCTAAAGTCGCTCAAGCAGGGATAAAGAAGCTCAAACTCTATTTTATGATAGGACTACCCTCGGAGACGGATGAGGATATAGAGGAAATTATCACACTGGCTATAAAGTGCAAGGATATCCTGGGTAGTGGGCTAACTGGTTGTCGTCTGAGTTTGAACGTGGCTCCTTTTGTGCCCAAAGCGGGCACTCCCTTTCAGTGGCTGCCGATGGCAAGCCTTGCCATCTTAAATCGCCGTTTATCTCTGCTTAAAAAAAGACTACCGTCCAAGGGAATTAAGCTCAAATGTGAAAGCCCAGCCTGGAGTCAGGTTCAGGGGGTTCTGGCCAGGGGGGATATGAAACTAGCGGCGGTGTTGGCTGGTATAGAGGAAACATCACTATCTGGCTGGCGTAAAGCGGTAGAGAAGGCGCAACTGGATATTGATTTCTATGCTCATAAGAGATGGGATGTAGGGCAAGAACTACCTTGGGCGGTGTTGGACTTGGGTATTAAGCCAGGCCAGCTGAAACGAGAGCTCAATAGGGCACTGGATTAAGTAAAGCCCGTATGGCACCGCTGGTCAAAAATCTTATCGTCGTCGATAGTAGTA
>CAJWSH010000004.1 GCA_913046255.1 uncultured Dehalococcoidales bacterium | reverse complement strand
GACTTTTATTTTTGGACAGTAAGCGAGGGCAGGTTGCTTAATGGCATGCCACCTTGGGAGGATTCTCTATCTGAAGAGGAACGATGGCAAGCTCTGACCTATATTTGGTCTCTTGGAGGGGTGGAGCCATCGGCACCGCCACCTAGCATAGAAGCAGGTACCATGCAACTAATAGTGCCTAAGCAGGCTCAGTCTGGTCAGTCATTGGCTATGACGGCTACCCTTCAGGATGAAGAAGGTGAACCTGTGCTTGGAGCTACGGTGCAGTTGTTTATTCAGATGGATTTCTTTGCTAGTAGCTTAATGAGGATTGGTGAGGCGGTAACTGATGAACAGGGGATGGCTGTGCTGGAGTATACTCCTCGCCAGATAGGTGACATACAAGTAATCGCTCAGTACAAGAGGAATAATCTTAGCCCTATTGAGGCAACTACGACAACCACTCTTGCCGAGCCTGATGAACCTTTTTATCATGTCGAGGCCGGCCTTCAGTCCTTTGGGGCTCTTGGGGAAGAGGTGTTTATCGGACCTTCCTCAGCTCTTGAGCTTGTTGATGGGGCTGCCCCGGCGAGCGCTTTTCGATTGCCTAGTGGCATACTTTCTTGGATACTGATTTTAGTCGCAACTGTGGCTCTAATTTGGGTTACCTACTTCCGAGTTATGTATCAGATATTTCGTATTCCAATAGTTAGTGAGATGGGAGATACAAACACTAGGACTGTGCCCATAATTATTTTGGCGGCTGTGGTGGCATTGGGCTTTTTGCTGGTGACGATGATTCTTACCGGACCCTATAACCACGTACATTTGTTTTGATAGTCTGGCAAAGTAGTCATCGCTGCTTCTTTACAGCCCATCGCTAGACTATCTAAGTGTCCTGAGTAGCTAGAGAGGGTGGCATCCAGGTGGGGTAGTATATTGGCTTCCTCCTCGTTTTTCTTATAATACTCCGCAATTGGTTGAGAGGAGGAATAGTTCTTTAGCTTGCTCAGATCATTCAATGCGGAAACGGAAACTCATCCGTTAGAGCTTTGAAAGCTGCCATGATTTGCCTTCGGTAGTAATAGCTGGAGCAATTACCATCTTGGCCTGGTGCATTTCTTTGATGCTAGATGCCCCGCAAACACCCATGACTGTGCGCAGAGCACCGACTAGGTTTTGACTGCCGTTGGTTATTGAAGTGGGGCCAAAGAGGATCTGTTCCAAGGTAGCGGTGGTGCCAACATTTATTCGGGTGCCTCTGGGGAGTGCTGGGTGCGGGTGAGACATGCCCCAGTGATAACCTTGTCCAGGGGCTTCTTTAGCCTGGGCAAAAATAGAGCCGAGCATGACAGCATCAGCACCGGCGGCAAAGGCTTTACATAACTCACCACCTTTGTGGAAGCCGCCATCGGTAATTATAGGTACATATCTGTCAGATTCATTAAAGTAAGCATCTCTGGCAGCAGCACAGTCCATGGTAGCCGTTATCTGAGGTACACCTACCCCTAGGACCTCCCTGGTGGTGCAAGCAGCGCCAGGCCCGACACCTACCAGAACCCCGCTAATTCCAGTTCTCATTAGTTCTAGGCAGGCATTGTAGCTGACACAGTTACCGACAATGACAGGTATCGGCACCGATTTGCAAAGCTCATCAAAGATTAGCCCGCGATAGCTTTTGGATATGTGGCGGGTGGTAGTAACCGTAGACTGAATGACCAGAATATCGGCCCCGGCTTTTGAAGCTATAGGGGCGAATTGTTTGGTATTAGCAGGAGTTATCGAAACGGCACAAATCGCTCCTCCGCTTTTTATTTCTTGGATTCGCTGGACAATAAGGCTTTCTTTAATCGGTCGGGAATATATTTTTTGCAGTAAGGAGGTAATTTCGCTGGCGGGTGCCTGAGAGATCTCGCTCAGTATCTCTTGCGGGTTATCATAGCGAGTTTGGACGCCCTCTAGATTTAGAACAGCCAGTCCGCCCAGTTTGCTTATGGTAATGGCAAAACTGGTATCGGTAACGGCATCCATGGCGGCGGCGATAGTCGGGATGGAGAAGGTGAGTTTACCTATTGTAAAATCAATGTTTGTTTGCTCCGGATTAATAGTCACATCTCCAGGGACTATAGCCACTTCATCAAATCCATAGGCACGACGAAGCTCTTTGGGTCGAGGTGAAGTCACTTGCAGTATCTCCTTAAAAGAAAACTATAGCAAAAGGAACTATGCCAAGTCAAGAAATAGGATGAGATTCATCTGATGGAACGTCTAAGATAGGCAAAGCCCATTTTGCAAAATCATTCCCCTCTCCTTATTAGGGGAATGGAATATAAGTGGGATAGAGTTGATAAACAATCTTTTACTCCAGTGTAGACGAATAGCTGAACTATGAGTTATAATGACCTGACTGGGGAAAATTGAGGGCAATGCCTACCCTTTATATTGTAGCTACTCCGATTGGTAATTTAGAGGATATCTCCCGACGTGCTCTGCGCACTCTCGATGAAGTGAAGCTTATCGCCGCTGAGGATACGCGTAAGACAAGACGATTGCTTGCCGCTTATAATATTAAGACTCCTACGACAAGCTATCATGAGCAAAATAAGCGGAGCAAACTGAGTTATATTTTGACCAAGCTTGAAGAGGGAGATGTGGCTCTTGTTTCTGAGGCTGGAATGCCTGGTATATCTGACCCTGGCTATGAACTGATTATCGCCACCAGCGAGCGGGACATTCCAGTGGTGCCCATTCCAGGTCCTTCGGCTGTCATCACCGCACTTGCTGTCTCCGGGTTACCCACAAACAGATTTACCTATATTGGCTTTCTGCCTCGTAAGTCTGGCGAGAGGCGCCGCCGACTGGAATCAGTTGCTGGTGAGTCAGGCACTATTATTGCCCTAGAAGCGCCTCATCGGCTAAAGGAAACGTTTAACGATATTCTGGTTACTCTAGGGGACAGGAGAGTTGCCGTTTGTCGCCAGCTTACCAAGCTTCATGAGGAGGTTTTCAGAGGAATGACAAGCCAGGCTTTGGAACACTTCATTTGCCCAAGAGGCGAGTTTACGTTGGTTATTGGTGGTAAGACAGATAAAGAAAAACCCGAGTTAACACAAGATATTGAGTATAAATTGCGTCATATGCGCTTTTCTGGGCTAACAGCTAAGGAGGCGATAGCCAAAGTGGTCGGAGAAACAGGTCTATCAAAAAAGGAGCTTTATCAGATCTGGATCAAGCTGTCTTAGGTGATTTAAGTAAGATTTTAGAAAGGAGTTAATAATGCGTCGAGGTTGTATATCTTTAGGAGAAATTAAGTGTGATATCTGTCAACGGAAAATACCTTACCCCGAGCGTTATCTGGCTATTGATAAAGAAGACGGTGTTGAGGTAGAAAAGGGGGTGACTGTTCGCTACTGTATTCAGTGTGCTCTGGAGAATGGTTATGCCCATTATAAAGATGATAAGGGTGAAAAAATGCTAACCTTTTTCCCGGAATCTGGTATTAGTGGTGACTAGGTTTATTAGGCAAACTTGGAGAGTAGGTTGGTTGGCTGTCAATGAGTGAGAGGATTTTTATTGGCGTTGCTTGGCCTTATGCTAACGGGCCGCTGCATCTGGGGCATATTGCGGGTGCCTACCTGCCGCCGGATATATTCGCCCGCTACCACCGTGCCAAGGGCAATGTGGTACTGATGGTATCGGGTTCAGACCAGCACGGCACGCCGATAACTATCAGGGCGGAGCAGGAGGGGAAGACTCCGGCTGAAATAACTAGTACGTATCATGAACAGTTTCTGGAGTCATGGCAGAAGCTGGGTATTTCCTTTGATTTATTTACCACTACCGGCACCGCTAACCATGCTAAAGTGGCGCAGGACTTTTTTCGTGTCCTTCTCAAGCGAGGTTATATTTATAAGGCTACAGTTGAACAGCCCTTTTGTCCCGAATGTCGGCGATATTTGCCTGACCGTTATGTTGAGGGCATCTGCCCCCACTGTAGTTATACCGATGCTCGAGGGGACCAGTGTGACCAATGTGGCCAGCCGCTTTCTCCGGCAGAACTCATTACCGCTCGTTGTGGCATATGTGGTGCTACCCCTGAGTTTAAGGACTCGGAGCACTTTTTTCTCAAGCTCACCGCCTTTGAAAGCCAGCTGCTAGCCTGGGTGAGGAAACAGAGTCATTGGCGACCTAATGTACTTAACTTTACTCTACGCTATCTGGAGGGGGGACTCAAGGACCGGGCTATTACTCGTGATATAGATTGGGGGGTACCCCTGTCGATTGATGGTTATCCAGAGAAACGACTCTATGTCTGGTTTGAGGCGGTTATCGGTTATTTATCAGCCTCAAAAGAGTGGGCTAAATCTAGTGGTGATGCGGAGAAGTGGCGACAGTTTTGGCAAGGCGATGTGAAAAGCTATTATTTTATTGGAAAGGATAATATCCCATTTCACACTATTATCTGGCCGGCGATGTTACTCGGCTATGGTGGGCTTAATCTGCCTTATGATGTGCCGGCTAATGAGTATCTGACTATTGAGGGCAGAAAGCTCTCCAGTAGTCGTAATCTGGCAGTGTGGTTGCCCGATTATTTATCTCGTTATAACCCTGACCCACTGCGTTATCTACTATCAGTAAATATGCCGGAGACAGGGGATACAGATTTTTCATGGCGTGAGTTTCTTCGCCGCAATAATGATGAGTTGGTGGCTACCTATGGCAATCTGGTTCATCGAGTACTCACCTTTGTCTATCGTAACTTTGATGGCTGTGTACCAAAGTATAGTAAGTATAATGAGATACACAAATATCTGGATAATCTTAATGAAGACTTAAGCACAACAAATATTTTGGATACCCGTAGTATGAATGCAATTGAAGACGCTAAAATGCTTTTTAGAGAAATGGGCAGCTGTCTTTCCCGGTGTCAGTTCAAACAGGCAATAATGGCGGCAATGTTGGTAGCCCACGATACCAATCGGTATTTAGACGAAAAATCACCGTGGAAAGCGGTTAAAGAAGACAGACAGGCGGCGGCTGACGCTCTATATGTAGCTCTTTACATTATATCATGCCTGAAAACGGTGTTGTATCCCTTTTTGCCTTTTAGCTCACAGAAGGTACACGAATATCTGGGCTTCGAGGGTAGAGTGGAAAATTACGGTTGGCAGCCAATGGCACCAAAGCCAAAGCAAAAACTATTGCCTCCCGAGCCTCTGTTTGCTAAGCTGGACGAGAAGTTAGTGGCCGAAGAAACCAATCGTTTGAGCTGATGGCTAGTCTAACTAAGACTGAAGGAGAATATTTTGCAGCTAAAAACGATTTATGAATTAATTGAAGAAGACCTGACTGAGGTTGGTGGGCAATTTAAGCTGCTTATTAACGACAAGGACAATACCTTCCCTGAACTCCGCCGAATGTTGAGCCAAATTCTGATTACCGGCAAGATAGTCCGTCCGGCTCTTACCTTGCTGGCCGGCAAGTTCTACGACTATAACTTTGAGAAGCTTCTGCCAATGGCCACTGCCAGTGAGCTGTTGCACATTGCTACCCTGGTTCATGATGATGCCATTGACAAGTCCAGTATCCGCCGTGGTAGACCAACAATCAATAAGATCTGGGGGATTGATAAAGCTATTATTTTAGGCGACTACCTGTTTGCTAAGGCTGGAGAATCTGCTGCAGCTACCGGGAATCTACGAGTGGTACGACTCTTTGCTCAAACCCTAGAAACTATCTCTAAGGGAGAGTTGAAACAGTCTTTTTCGGCCTTTAATTCTGAGCAAACCTTTGATCAATATCTGCAGCGGATTAGCGGTAAAACTGCCTCTCTGTTCGCTATGGCTGCCGAGTCAGGGGCTGTTTTGAGTAAGGCTCCGGAGGAGTCGGTCCAAATCCTGAAAAGATATGGTTTTAATCTTGGTATTGCCTTTCAAATAATAGATGACGTGCTTGATTTTGTTGGTGTTGAAGAGGAAATGGGCAAGCCAGTCGGTTCAGATTTAGTCCAGGGGACTATCACCCTGCCCTCACTTATGCTTTTAGAACTTTACCCCAAAGATAATCCTGTAAAGAGGCAATTTCAGAACGAGGGTAATAAGCAAGAGAACATTACGGAGGCGATAGAATTAGTTGTTAACTCAGGAATCGTTGATAAGTGCTATCGGATTGCTTTAGATTATTGCACTCGGGCGCGCCAAGGATTTGAGCGGTTGCCGAACAATTCAAGCCGCCAGGCACTGCTGAAGCTGACGGAGTATGTGGTCGAAAGAAAAAAGTAAGCGATTGGCCCACTATTCTTGAGTTTTACCCCTATTAATCACAGGTTTGGGGCAAATGGTCTCTTCTGAATTTCTATTCACGGATACTATGCTGATTACTTTTAAGGTTTGCTTTTTCTAATGAGGGCTGACTTTTATCCGGGTAATCTTAATCTATCTCTAGGATGTAGCCGGAGCTTGTTTTGGGTGATGAAGTATGCTCGGTACTTTTTTAGCTCTAGGCTTGGTTTTAGTAGTTGCCTTTGTCGTTGCCGGAGTAGATGTTGTTACCAGTTTTGGTGGTGTTTTAGATATGGGCTCGGTGAATACTGCCTCAAGCTCTTCGCCCTCAAGGGTTTCTTGGGCGACGAGCCTTTCTGCTATATAGGTTAATCTCAACTTGTTTTGAAGTAGAATATTCCTAGCGATTTCACGAGCCTGACTAATGATATTATGAACCTCTTCATCAATCAGGTCAGCTACTTTGTCGCCATAGTTCCGTTGCTCAGAGATTTCACGGCCGAGGAAGACCATTTCTTGTTTGTTACCAAAAGTTCTGGGTCCCAATCTATCGCTCATACCATACTCGGTTACCATTTTATGGGCAAGTTCAGTTGCTCGTTTGATATCGTCAGCAGCTCCAGTAGTTAGTTCATCAAAGATCAGGGCATCGGCGGCGTGACCGCCCAGTAAGGTGGCCAGCATGTCCTTGAACTGTGAGCGAGTTAGCAGATAATGGTCTTCAGTGGGTAGTTGACGGGTATGACCGAGACTCATACCACGAACCACTATGGAGACTTTATGTACTGGATCGGCATTGGGCAGCATCCTGGCAACAAGGGCATGGCCGGACTCGTGGTAGGCAGTAATTTCCTTTTCTTTGGAATTTACCCTGCGGCTCTTTCTTTCGGGGCCAGCAATCACCCGGTCTATTGATTCTTCAAACTCCTGCATTGCTATAGTTTTCTTATTGCGTCTGGCGGACAGAATGGCAGCTTCATTGACCAGGTTAGCTAGGTCGGCACCGCTAAAACCAACCGTCAGTTTGGCTAGTTCCTTGAGACTAATTGACTTAGTTAAAGGCTTACCCTTGGAATGAATTTTAAGAATGGCGGTTCGGCCATTAATATCGGGTCGATCAAGGATTATTCGTCGGTCGAAGCGTCCCGGACGCAGCAGTGCCTCGTCAAGAATATCTGGTCGGTTGGTAGCAGCGATGACTATAACACTGGTATTGGTGTTAAAGCCATCCATCTCTACCAGAATTTGATTTAAGGTTTGCTCTCGCTCGTCATGACCGCCCCCCAGCCCAGCACCCCGATGACGACCGACGGCGTCAATTTCATCAATAAAGATAATGCATGGGGCATTGCGTTTGGCCTGGTCAAAGAGGTCGCGTACCCTTGAGGCACCGACCCCAACAAACATCTCCACAAATTCACTACCACTGATAGAGAAGAAAGGCACTCCGGCTTCACCAGCTATTGCCCGAGCTAGCAATGTCTTGCCGGTGCCCGGCGGCCCTATGAGAAGCATACCTTTGGGAATGCGTGCTCCCAGGGCATGAAACTTCTCTCGTGATTTTAAGAAATCTACAACTTCATGCAATTCCTGCTTAGCTTCTTCAACCCCGGCGACATCACCAAAGGTTACCGTCGGTGTATTAGCTGAGAATAGTCGTGCTTTTGAGCGACCAAAGCTCATTGCCTGGCTATTAGCCCCTCGTGCCTGGCTGAAGAGGAAGAACAAAAGACCGCCAAAGATTATCAGAGGCAGGAAATTAAGCAGCATACCACCCCAGTTAAATCCCGATGACGATTTTGCGGTATAGTTCGTCGGCAAAATAAATCCCAGTTCCGTAAGGTCGGCTATATTAAGTTCGCCCACGTCTGTCGTTAACTCTGCGTCGTTTAAGACTTTTAACTCCTCGCCATCTATATCTGAAATTATCAGCGGATTATTACCTTCCACGTACGCAGTAATGATAAGCGTGTTCTTCTCCTCGTCCACTATCATTTTCTCTATATTGCTACTTTGTGACATAGCTATCGCTTGGCTTAGCGGGATTTCCGTTGGTTCTTGGGAACCTGGTAAAATGAAAGAGAATAAGACTACGGCGCCAATTATGATAATCAGGTAAACCAGGATATTGCGTCTCCAATTTATCTTCATTATTTACTTCTAATGTTTGACCAATCTCATTGACCTACTTATAGTATATCAGAAATAGCAGTAAATATAAAAGTCAATATAGAGTAATTAGTGTTCGTCTCTACTTAAATAAGGCTTGGTAACTTTCTTTAAGAAGCCGAGCATCCTCTTCTCGGTTAGGACTTTCGCAAATCACCAGTCCCCTGACATTAAAATCTTTTAAGGCTCTTAAAAGTTCTAGGTACTTAAAATCCGACTCTTGTAGGTTTAGATGCCTTATCTCACCTTTCTCCCCATAAGCGATACCAGAAATATGAATGTGCATATTATCCATAGCAGACCGCCCCAATCTTTCATGGATTTGCTTTAGTATTTTGGTGAACTCTGAATAAGAGCTGAAGCCTTTGCTGCGAGCATGCCAATGAGCAAAGTCAATGCCGGGAGCAATCCCATCCATCTCGGTAGACAAGTCAAGTATTTCCTCAATATTGCCGAACTGACTGAGCTTACCGCTAAGCTCAGGTCTTAAGTAGAGCCGATTATTATCTTTCTCAAGCCGCCCTACTACTTCGGACAGGTATTGCTTTATCGTGTTGTAGGCTTTTTGTGGCGGATCACCGAGATAAAAACCGGTATGGAAAACGACACTCCCGGCACCACACATTGAGGCTATACGAGCCGTTTTATACAGTATCTCTTGACTGGCTTTGAGCTTTTTCGGGTCGTGGGAATTAAAGTTCATAAAATAAGGGGCATGAACTGATAGTTTAATCCTAGCGCTTGAAGCGGCTTCAGCTATCAGGCAGGCTTTCTTTTCATTTAGATATACTCCTCTGACAAATTCCAGCTCCATACAGTCCAGCCCGAGCTCAGCAACGCGTTTAATACCGTCTATGGTAGTTTGCGGCTGGGTGCTAACTGGGATGCCGGCGGTGCCAAAAAGTAGTTCTACCATTTATCAGAAATCCTGTTAACTTATAGTATAGCATGACGGCGACTTTAGATTAATTTGGTGACTTACTCTTACCCCGATTGTGGTATAATAATAAAACAGGCTATTATCTGGCGGAGGTTTAGCTTCTGGAAGCAATTGACTTGGCACACAAGGCAGTTGAAGCAGCCGGTGGTAAGCAGGCTCAAGATATTGTACTACTGGACGTCCGAGGCATATGTAGCTTTTCTGATTATTTTGTCATGTGCAACGCTGAGTCCAGTCGGCAGATAAAGGCTATCTATGATGAAATTATGCACTCATTAAAAAATGATGGTGTGCTGCCCAACCATCGTGAGGGTTCATTGGATTCGGGATGGCTGCTTCTCGATTACGGTGATGTCATTGTTCATATTTTTGCTGCCATTGAGCGGGATTACTATCAGATGGATGAGCTTTGGAGCCAGGCAAGCCCCGTGGTAAGGATTCAATAGCTTGAGCTAGTAGTTTCTCAGTGATAATTAAAAATTTCATCATCAGAAAAGAACAGTCTGATTTCCATTCGGGCAGTCTCAGTTGAGTCAGAGCCATGAATGGTATTTTTCTCGATATCCAAGCCAAAATCACTCCTGATAGTCTCCGCCGCAGCCTTAGCTGGGTCAGTTTCGCCTGCGGCTTTTCTGATTAGCTCTACGGCCCCTTCTCCTTCAAAAATAGCGGCTACTATTGGGGCCGAGATAACGTAGGTTACTAGGCTGCTAAAGAATGGCTTGTCTTTGTGTGGTGCATAGTGTTGTTGGGCTAGAGATTTATCTAATTTAAGCATCTTAATCGCTATCAGCTTAAGCCCCTGCTTCTCCAGGCGGCTGATGATAGTACCAATTAGACTTCTTTGCACCCCATCAGGTTTGATAAGAATCAGTGATCTTTCCATGTTTATCCCCCATTATTTTATCAACGTTTTGATTTGGTAATTGCTGGTCGTCTGAGATATATTGGCTGTAGGGTGGCTGGGTGGTCAAAGTCACCCGCTTTAAGCCGCTTAAGTCCCAGCTCGGCCAGGAAGCCAGCTCGTCTGAGCCTTGAGGACGGAGATGGAATTACGGCGAGCTCTTTAAGGTTTATTTCTAGTTGAGAAGCGATAGTCGGGCTTATCTGGCCACAAAATATGGTTTTACCTGTTATCTTTGAGCATAAAGCTTCCACTGTAGTAATGTGTTCGCCGCTAAGTTGGTGCCACTGATTATCTTTTTTCTGGTAGATAGCAGCTGAAATCTCACTCCGACCGGCACCGAGAATCGAGCAAATAGGCAGTCCGATTTCAGCATGCTGATAGGCTTCTGCTTCTAGAGTGCTGATGCCAACGAGTGGAATTTTTAGGCTGAAGGCTAAGACCTTGGCACAACTCACCCCAACTCGTAGTCCATTAAAGCTCCCCGGTCCTCTAGCGACGATGATATGACTTATGGATTTAAACTCCAGCTTGGTTAGTTTAAGCAACTGGCTCATGTTGGGTATGAGTTCCTGAGAGTGGTTCTTCTGGCAATGCCAGGTGAGTTCTGCCACTATCTCATGGTCTTTAACAATAGCCAGGCTAGCGGTATCGGTTGACGTATCTATCGCCAGTTGCATCAGCTACTCCCACTCTTTTGATCAGCTGGAACAAGAGGTTTCAGTTTATTTATCATTTCCAGATAATGCTGGCTGCTGGATTTCACTTGGAAGTGGCGCTTGGTATCGCCAAGATAGCTTATTTCAATCAGGAGATGCTCTGGTGGCAGTAGGTTTAAAGCTTTTTCTGCCCATTCTACAGTGCAGACACCACTGCTATGAAAGTAATCATCCAGTCCCAGGTCGGCAATCTCTTCTAGTCGATCAAGTCGGTAAAGATCTATATGATACAAGGGCAATCGGCCATGCAGCTCACGAATTAAGACAAAGGAAGGACTCAGTGTGTATTCTTTGATACCCAGTCCCCAGGCAATACCCTGAGTGAGGCAGGTCTTCCCCGCTCCCAGGCTGCCGGCTAAGAGATAAATATCACCAGGTGTAGCCAGTTCTCCGATATTCTTTCCTAGTTGCTGAGTCTCGTCAGGGCTATGGCTAATCATCTCAAGATAGCCTGTTTGGGTTGAAGAATCTGATGATTTGCCTCTATCTGGGTCCAAAGTGATTCCACCCTGTCTTTTTTAGTATATAAGGCTTTTGGTCTTTATCAATAAGTGTAATCTCGCCTATCTTATCAGCTATGATGTCGCCGATAACTGTTATCGGTAGGGAGGTTTTTGTGTTTACCCTGTCTACGATCTGGGAGCTTGCAGTAAACAGGAGCTCATAGTCTTCTCCTCCTGAAAGCGCCAGTTCGGTCGCTTCATCACCAAAGTTAGCCTTAACGGCGGGGTGAATGGGCACACGTCCAACTTCTATTCGGGCACTAAGTTGGCTGGCCTTTAAGATATGGCTTAAGTCTGAAATCAACCCGTCGCTGATATCTATGGCTGTTTTCACTCCTTGCTCTACCAGCAGTTGTCCTTTTGCTATTCGGGGCTTAGGATGAAGGAAAGCTTTTCTAAGACAGGCACTGGTCTCAGGATCAAATATAAGATGCTTACCCAACATCTTAAGGCCGGCAGCAGCTGCCCCCAGATAGCCGGTGACAGCTATTTTATCGCCGGGTTCTGCTGCTGAGCGGGTGAGAATATGCAAGTTCTGACCTTTGGTACTACCCAGAACAGTGGTGCTGATATTAATCAGTGGCGAGCTACTGGTGTCACCACCAACTATAATTACATCAAACTGCTGCCCCAGCTCTATCATTCCCTGGTAGAGGTCAGTAACATCCTTTGCTTCAGTGTCGCCGGGTAAGGCCAGTGATACTAGTGCATATTTGGGCACACCACCCATGGCGGCAATATCGCTCAAGCTGGCTGCCAGTGCCTTCCAGCCCAAATCCTTCCAGGAGGTCTCAGCTAAAGTAAAGTGGACATTCTGGATAAAGGAATCAACTGCGGCCAGTTCTACTCTGGCATCATTACACCAGACGGCGGTGTCATCACCGATACCAATGACAAGTTGTCTAGCGGCGATAGTTTCTTTGGCTTGAGCTTCACAGGCTACTTTAACTAGCTGTTCAATCACTCCAAACTCTCCTAACTCAGACACTTTCATAGCCAAAATTATAGCACGGGTATATCTGGCTCACAACTTAATATTAATTGAAGACTTGACTGTCGTGCTAGAATGTATATAGGGGGATTGATGGGAGAAACATATTTTGGTTACCAATAAAAGCTTCATTGTTCTTGCCGGCGGCAAGGGCACACGCTTGGGGTGTTACAAGGCATTAGAGGTTATTAACAATGAAAGTTTGGTTCAGCGGGTAGTATCCAACCTTAGCTTTTTTGGTAGTGATATTATTGTAGTTATCGCTAAAGGACAGTATCTGCCCCAATTTACCAGCTATCCAAAGTCGAGAGTTGTAACTGACGCTTATGTTGGCAAAGGACCCCTAGTGGGTATCTATACCGGATTGCTTGCTTCGGCTTCCAGCTATAACCTTGTTGTTGCCTGTGATATGCCCTTTTTAAATCTGGACTTACTTGATTATATATTAAGTATACCAGGTGGCTTTGATATGATTATTCCTCGGGTGGGGAGTTTGCGGGAGCCACTTCATGCTATTTACTCAAGAAGCTGTCTTCCCGTTATAGAACAGTTGCTTGAGAAAGGCAATTACACGACAGACCGGCTTCCCAGTTTAGTTAAAGTAAGGTATGTAGAAGCTGAGGAAATAGACAGGTTTGATCCAAAGCATTTGAGTTTTTTCAATATCAACACCAGAGCTGATTTAGAGATGGCCAGGAAACTGGCAGGGAAGGTTTCATAGCTTGATTTTCTATACTATATTGGTGATAACAATTAGAGTAGGAAATAAAAATTGATATTTAATGCTTCGAAATTTGTTTTCAAAGTGCCATCGGCAATATCAAGGGCGCGACGCGTCTTGATTAAGCCCAATGCCAGCAACTCGCTGCCATATCCGGTCACTACCAGCCGGGAGCTCTTGTCGCTGATAATAGATGGCATCAGGCAGGTTAGTGATGCTGATATTCTCCTTCTTGACGGTACCCCCGGAGGAGACCCTATCTACCCGATATATAAAGCCCTGGGTTATGATTTCCCTAGAGTAATCCTGCTGGATGTTAAGGACTGTATCTGGGTTGAGGTGGATAATCCTTTGCCCAAGCCACTGGCGGTGTCGACCTTTTTTATACCTAATGTTATCTTGTCCAGTGACTACTTGATAAGTGTAACACCACTAAAGATTGTTAAAGATATGGCTAGTCTCAGTGTAATGAACCTACTTAGCTTACTACCGAGCAGTAAGTATGGTGGCGAAATTGGAGAAGGAGGTTGGCCGGCTCTCTATAACTTGGGGATAGACAAGGTGGTGACTGATCTCTATTTTACTCTACCCTTCGACCTGGGAATTATCGAAGGCCGTCAAAAATTTGTCAGCCAGGAGAACTCAACTAGGGGTGAAATTGAAAAGTATGACAAGGTATTCGTTGACGAGCCGTATCAAGTCGATACTGAGGCGGTGCAGGCACTGAGTATTAAGACAAATTATCTCGAGTGGATTAATGAAGCTAAAATGGAATTTGAAGGTGAGGGTTAGACTACAGTCTCGACAAAAACGAAAGTGATTAGTACCTGATACTGAAACGCGAATAACTGTCGTTATGTGTATGCCAGCTAATTTCCACTTTTTCTACTTCAGCTCCGGGTGGTCCCAGCCTAAGCTGCTCAATTAGCTTTTCTAGCTTTTCCCTTTCTCCTTTGGCCTGAATTTCCACCGTGGTCCTGTCGGGTAGGTTACGTACATAACCGACTACTCCCAGTTCTTTTGCCCATCTCAGAGTAAAATCACGGAAAGAGACGCCTTGTACGCAGCCATAAACTATTGTCTGAACTGAGACTAGATCAGACATTCTAAGTTACCATGCTTTTGAAGGTAAACCTCAGGCTTCTTCTTTGGATTCTTTCCTTTTCTTTTTGATTACTTCTACGATTACCGGAGGTAACAGAATATCGGTTACCGCTATCTTCTTAGTTGTCTTTTTTGGTTTCTTGGTCTCGCGATGTCTGAAATCTCGCTTCCCCATGTGGCACCTCTAACTAAATCTTCTGGCACTCTTGATTTTAAGTTTAACAAAGAAGGTTATTCATGTAAAGTCGGTTTCAAATTTCTCCAAGGCTTGGTGGGCAGCTTCAGTCTCGGCCAGTTTTTTACTTTTGCCAGAACCTTTGCCTAGTACTGTGTCATTAACTTTCACTTCGGCAACAAATCTCCGGTCGTGATCCGGTCCAGTAGTTTCTATTATGTGGTAGAGCGGTGCCTCCTGTTGTTCGGCCTGGAGAAGCTGCTGGAGTTGTGATTTATAATCAACCGCTATTCCCTGGTTGGCTAATCTAGCTAGTTCGGTATTAAATAACCTTAAGACAAGGGCCCTGGTGACTTCTAAGCCTTGGTCAAGGAAAACAGTGGCTGTTACTGCTTCTATGGTGTCGGCCAAGTTAGTCAGTTTGTGCCGACCACCATTTGACTCTTCGCCTTTCCCCAAATAGATATACTCACCAAGCCCAATGGCTTCGGCAACACCAGCCAGGGTATCACGGCAAACTAGGTAAGAGCGGAGTTTGCTCATTTCCCCCTCGGATATCTCAGGAAGATCTTGGTACAGCTTTTCGGCGAATACCATACCCAAGACGGCATCGCCTAAAAATTCGAGCCTTTCATTGGAGATGGGAGCAGAATCCGGATTTTCGTTGACGTAGGAACTGTGAACCAGTGCCTGCTCGAGCAAGGATAGCTCATTGAAACGGATACCCAGTTTTTCTTCTAAAGCAGCCAAATCAGCCAAAGATATAGCCTCCCTTCCTCCAGTAACCATAAACCGCTACCCCTTAAAGTGTCAAATTATGCTCTGATTGCTGGTAAGTGGTCTAAACTGATATACTCCACTGGGATTTTATTTTGTCCTGTTATTGCTCTAAATCTGGCTGGGTGCTATAATTTTCGGTCTGATGGGGGATCGTCTAGTGGTAGGACAGCGGACTCTGAATCCGTCAACGAAGGTTCGAATCCTTCTCCCCCAGCCAGATATGTTCATGGCGCATTCGTCTAGTGGCCTAGGACACCGCCCTCTCAAGGCGGAGATCACCGGTTCGAATCCGGTATGCGCTACCAAAGTAAATACCATCCCCTGGATTGAAGCTAAAAAGCTGATGCAGGGGATTTCTTTTTACGATGGTGGCGTGAATATGTGGTCGCTTGCTGAAGTCCAAGGGTAGCATGGCTATACTAATCTAGTTCGATTCTATGGGTGGTGCTGTCTGTTCAACATTAATCCCTCTTTCCTCAAGTTGAGGGATATAGACATTCACTGATGTGGTGCTTAGGGGATTGTTCCACAAATTCACAGTATCCCCTATCGAAAGTCCTCTGTTTGTCACCAGCGGATAGATGTCGCTGATGTTGTTGTTAGTAAGGAAAAGTTCTTGGAGATTGGCGAGGTCTATCAGTGGAGAGAGGTCGCTGATTTTGTTGTTTACAAGGGCAAGCATCTCCAGCTTAATGAGGCCTGCTAGTGGAGAGATGTCGTTGATATTATTTTCAACAAGGACAAGCCATCGCAGGTTTGTCAAATGTTCCAAGCCGGCAAGGTCCGAGATGCCTTTCTCCTGAACTTCAAGTATTGTGAGAGATTTGAGATCGGATACGAAAATCGGACCTTTGCGTTTGTCAATAGTTTTACGAATGGCAGATTCAAGATTCCAATCAGGAAAGGTTACCGTGGCATCGCTGCATGCCGGCATTGTTGCCCCAACCAGCAAAACCAGTGTTACCAGGAGTAAGACTATTCTTTTCATTTTTTTACTAACCTTAGGTGTTTTACTAGATGGTGAAGGTCGAAAAAGACTGTTTTAATTATGGTTTCTAATAGTTATTTTAACTGACATGGTTTCATCTGTAAAGTAGGGATGACTTGATGACTTTAAGAATAGGGTATAAATTGACTTCATATTAAGGCGTTGGTATTATTAAGGGCCATGGTAACTAAGGTAGCTAAACTTAATCTTTTCCCATTAACTGCTGAGGTAAATGATCAGGGCCATCTTGTGATTGGCGGCTGTGACACTGTGGAGTTGGCCGCTGAGTTTGGTACACCTTTGTATGTCTTTGATGAGTTTAGCTTGCGGTCTAAGTGCCACGAGTTCAAAACTGAGTTTGGACAGCGCTACCCCGAGACTACGCTTGTTTATGCCAGCAAAGTCTTTTTAAATAGGGCTCTGGCGATTATCCTTAGAGAGGAAGGGCTGGGGCTAGACGTGGTCTCGGCTGGAGAACTTGCTATTGCTAGGTCGGTTGATTTCCCTATGGATATGGTTTATTTCCACGGTAACAATAAATCAGCTGAGGAACTCGAGCTGGCTCTCGAGCATCATGTTGGTCGTATTGTGGTTGATAACTTTGATGAGCTAAGTAGGCTGGGTGAAATAGCTGAGGAAACAGGTCATATACCGGATATCTTGCTGCGTCTAACTCCTGGAGTAGACCCCCATACCCATGAACATATTACTACCGGCGTTATTGGTGGTAAGTTTGGCTTCCCATTATTCAGCGCTGACAAGGCAATGACTAAAGCCATGTTAACCCCTAGTTTGAACCTTGTCGGGCTGCACTTTCACTTGGGCTCTCTGATTTTTGAAACTCAGCCCTATCATGATGCTATTGAAATTGTGCTTGAGTGCGCTGCTGAGATGAAGCAAAAACATGGCTTTGAGCTTGAGGAACTAAATATTGGTGGTGGCTTTGCTATTCAGTATACTTTGGATCACCCAGCGCCTTCCATCTCCGTTTATGCTGAGGTAATAGTATCCAAGTTACTCAGTAAATGCCGCGAGTTAAAACTAGCATCACCAATGCTTACACTTGAGCCAGGAAGGGCAATCGTGGGACAGGCTGGGATAGCGCTATACCGGGCAGGCGTGGTCAAGGATATACCTGGAATCAAATGTTATGTCTCGGTAGATGGTGGTATGGCTGATAATATCCGTCCTGCCCTTTATGGCGCTAAATATGAGGCGTTGGTAGCAAATAAAGTGCTGAAAAAGGAAGCGGGTCAAGTTAATATCGCTGGTAAGTTCTGTGAGTCTGGAGATATACTGGTTAAAGATATTTCCCTTCCACAGATTTCAGCTGGTGATATTATAGCTATACCCGATTGTGGTGCCTATTGTTTGCCACTTCAAAGCAATTATAATGCCTCACTTAAGCCGGCTATAGTTTTGGCTAAGAAAGGTAAAGTACGCCTTATTCGGCGCCGTGAGACCTTTGATGACCTGATCGGTTGTGATTTGCTTTAAGGATTTTCGTCGGAAGAAATTCAAAAGGGCGAAATCTTTTCAAAATCTATACCATTCCCCTTTCCTTTGGAAAAGAGAATGGATAGAGATGGTGAGGCAGACGCCTCTAATTTAGGTATAAGTGAGGGGGGACTTAGTTGTGTGGCAGGTAATTGGACAAAGTAGGATTGTATCATTACTTAAACGTAGTCTAGAGAAGGGTACTATTGCTAGTGCCTATCTTTTTAGCGGTCCGCCTCACGTAGGGAAGATGACCCTAGCTCTAAATCTGGCTCAGGCACTAAACTGCAAAGCAGACGAATCGCCCTGTGGTGAATGTAGCTCGTGTCAGAAAGTAGCCTCGGCTAAGCATGCTGATGTTCATATTATAGGTTTCACCCCTGCTGGTAACGTCGATGAGGCTAAAACCAGAATCGAGATTGGTATTGACCAAATTAGGCAGGTACAGCATGCTGCTAGCCTGCCACCCTTTGAGGGTAAGTATAAACTATTAATTATTGATGGAGCTGATTATTTGTCAACTGAAGCAGCTAACTGTCTGCTTAAGACGCTGGAAGAACCTATGGGCAGGGTAGTCTTTGTTCTGCTTGCAGCAAATAATAGCCTTCTTCCAGCTACGGTGGTTTCTCGTTGTCAGCAGCTTAAGCTGCTTCCAATGGTGGCTGGCGAGGTGGAGGCTGCTCTTAGTAATCATTGGGGAATTGAGCCGCAGAAAGCAAAATTCCTAGCTAGGCTCTGTCACGGATGTTTTGGTTGGGCATTATCAGCAGCTCTTGATGATAATATCCTTGAGCAGCGCAGTGAAAAGTTGGACAGATTAGTTGACATAATCATTACAGATTATGAAGAGCGTTTTGTCTATGCTGCTGAGTTGGCTGGCCAGTTTAGCCAACGGCGGGACTTAGTTTGGGGGATATTGGATTTGTGGCTTGATTTCTGGCGCGATCTGATGTTGATTAAAGTTGGCTTTGGTGAAGTTGTTACCAATATTGACTTAGAAGCTACACTGGCTGATTTGGCTGGACGTTTTAGCTTTACTCAAATAAGAGTTGTTATTGCTAGCCTTCTCTCGGCTGGAGATGAACTATGGCAGAATGCCAATCCGCGTCTGGTGCTGGAGGTTTTAATGCTTAGTATTCCCAGAGTAAAAAGGGCTCGGGTTGCCAGATGAAATCGGATATGGTTTGAATTTAAGGTGGTTACTAACCATCTTTTGCTTGAAGATAGACAGGGAGATTTAAGATGGCTGATATTGTTGGTGTACGTTTTAAAAGAGCTGGTAGAATATATTACTTTGATTCAGCAGGTATAGAGCTTGAGGTAAATGACCATGTTGTCGTTGAGACAACCCGTGGCCTGGAACTAGGATGGGTGATTGTGATTCCTTCGCAGGTGAGAGCTAATGGGATAACTACGCCACTCAAGTCGGTGGTGCGTAAGGCAGAAGCTGAGGACAGAGAGCGTGCCGAGAACCTCGAAGAGAAGGAGAAAGAAACCCTTTCCAGTTGTGCCGAGCTAATTGCCGAATTGGAGTTGCCAATGAAGCTTCTGTCAGCTGAATATAACCTTGAGGGTAGTCGCCTTACCATTTTCTTCAGCGCCGAAGGAAGGATTGATTTCCGTGAACTGGTTCGGCAATTAAGCAGCCGTCTTAAGGTGCGGGTGGAGCTGCGGCAGATAGGACCCAGAGACGAAACCAAGCTAATGGGTGGTTTTGGTCGCTGTGGTCGTCCTGTTTGTTGTGCCACTTTCTTGAGTGAACTTCGCCCAGTTTCAATTAAGATGGCCAAGGAACAGAATCTACCCCTTAACCCGATGAAGATTTCTGGTATTTGCGGTCGTTTGCTGTGCTGTTTGGGCTATGAGTATGAGCAGTACCGACTCATGAAAGGGAAAATGCTCCGTGAAGGGCAGCATGTCTCTACGGCTACAGGAATGGCTAGAGTGGTTGGTGGTAATGTTCTTGCGGAAACGGTATTGGTTGAACTGGAGAACGGCACCACGATAGAACTGCCTCTCAACGAGGTTACCATTCTTAGTGAGACGGCTTCTCTCAATAGGCGGCGTGGGATTAAATAGTCCGCGTTAGTCGAGATTTTTAAAAGAGTTATGAACTCTTGCCGTTATTTCACTAAAATTGTGTTGACGATTTAATTAGCTGGTCATTGGGGCAGATATTTTTGCCACTCGTTCAGGCGTTTTTGGTAGCGGTAGGGAATGAAAAGAGATGAGTTGTTAGGTGGTTGGGAGGGCTGGCGAATTAACTTCATTCTGGCCTGTTTGAGGGTTCTGCCTGCCTTGCGACGATTACAGGGGACACAGGCGCTGACTACATTTTCCCAAGTATGCTCACCACCGCGGTATCGTGGGATAACGTGATCTAAGGTAAGCTCTCGGCTTTCCTGAGTGCAATACTGGCAGATGTAGTTGTCACGGTGAAAAATGCCGAGGCGGGTAAATTTTATTTTAGGTCGGGGACGTTTAATCATGCATTCTAGTTTGATTACTGAAGGTATCGGGAAATTATCACTGGATGAGTGGATAAAGCCCCCTCCGTTTTCCAGCATCTCAGCCTTGCCATTATAAATTAATACTATTGCTCGTCGAACGCGGCATATATTAAGCGGTTCATAGCTCTGATTTAGCACTAGAACAGGACGGTTTATCATATCTTATGCTTCTCTCTATGCAAAAACTGCTTCATTTTACTTTATAACTACTTGAGTACGTAAATTACGGTTTCATTCATAGCGACTTTTTCTGGTACGGCGGTAGTTTTTAATTTGCTTATCGGACTTTATATCACCACGGTAATCAGGAGCCACAATGTTAAAAGGGGTGCTGATTTTAGGGTCAGCTAGGCGTGAGCTGATACGGCGCTCAATTTCCTCAAGTGAGCGACAGGTAGTGAGCACCGTCGCCAACCGGGCATTATAGCGGTAGTTGATAACCTGATACAGCTTCTCTTGCGCCCAGGATGTAGCTGTCTGTTCTCCAAAGTCATCTAGGACCAGAAGCGGAGTGGCCTTTACTCTTTCAAAGAGTTGGTCATATGATATTTTGCTGTCGGGGCTGAAAGTGGATCGCAGGTGGTCAAGGAACTCAGGCACCACCATGAAAAGAGCCGCCTTTCCTGTTTGGTAGCGGTAGTTAATAATGGCGGCGGCCAGATGTGTTTTACCACAGCCGTTAGCTCCGAGAAACACCAGCCAATTTTCGGGTAACTTGGCGAAGTCAAGAGCTAGTCGAAAGGCCTGCTCCAGATTTTGTTGCTGCTCTAATGGTAAATTAACTCGCCTCCAGTCAAAGTTGGCAAAGACCATGCTCTTTTGTAGTTCCAGACAATGGTCCCAGGCATAGTCCAGAGTACCATCGACTTGTTTTTCTTCCAGCGTATAGACCTGACACAGTCTGGGGTCGCTCAGGCGAGTGCGTATTCTTACCTCTAGCTCTTGAACTGGAGTGTTGGTAGTAATTACGGTCGGCAGTTCGTTTGCAGAGCGGTGATTTAATAGTTGATCCAACTTTTCCTTGGCCCAGGGAGTAGCTATTTGAGCATTTAAATCGTCCAGGATGAGTAGTGGTGCGTTACGTACTTGGCTAAAGAACATATCGTAAGGTATGTCGCTATTGGGACTGAAGGCGGAACGCAGATGGTCCATGAGGTCGGCCACAGTGATAAAGAAAGCTGGGTAACCGTGGCTGATGCGCTCACCAGCGATAGCGGATGCCAAGTGTGTTTTACCGCAGCCGCTGAGCCCAATCAGAATCAGCCAGCCCTGAGGATTGCTGGCAAATGCTTTG
This sequence comes from uncultured Dehalococcoidales bacterium, assembly GCA_913046255.1. Lineage (GTDB taxonomy): Bacteria > Chloroflexota > Dehalococcoidia > Dehalococcoidales > ARS1013 > ARS1013. Next base: position 3,456 of record CAJWSH010000004.1, on the reverse strand, counting down.
GCCGACTCACAAGCGCGCTTAAATTGTTCCTGATTTATAGCGTAACCGCTTCTACCCTGCAGTATCAGGTTGTCAAAAGTGAGACGTTTGAGTGAGCCCAGATTGCTGTAGTGCTCTAGGCGAGCCCGGCGCTCCCTATGGGTCTCTTCTTCGCTGCAGCGGCAGAGGATAACCCGGCTGTAATCTGGTTTTTCCGAGGTCAGAAGGGGATGAATAAAGCCAGCTCCATTGCAGACCGAACAATTGAAGCTTGATGAAGATTCTACCTCTTCAGCGTCTGACGATGTGTCCGTATCTGCCTTTGACGTATTTATCGGGGTCCTCTTTTTCAGTGTCTCGCTTATATGCTCCATAGCTCTTACCTTCTGTTGACCAGCGTTCTAGAATTGCTGAAATGTAACCAAATTTGCGTTTGTTTTGATTAACCGCCTCTTTGATGGCATCTTTAATCCAAGTTTCAGGGTATAGCTTATCTACTTCACGCAGTTCTTCAGCAATCATCGGCGTTAGTATGCCGATATTCTGTTCATAAAGGGTAAAGATGTTGGGTAATTGCTCAGCTCGAATACCGTCAGGTATCTTGGCTTTCAATCCCGGTAGCTTGAGTTCGCCGCTTTGAATTTTAGCCACTACCTGTCTATTAGACTGAGTATTGAGGAAGTAGAGTTCCTCAGGCTTTCCATTAAGATTGCATATTAAATGAAGTATGGTTCCTCGTCCAGCAGCCATTTCTAGGGCGCTGCGTAGTGCTCTGTCGGTTGGCTTGGTTGCTTCCTTGAGGCTGCTCACTAAGTTAGTATCATTTAAAAGCTCAGTGTGAATTACGAAACGAGGATGGCCCCGTTTGTGATAGAGTGCCCATAGAATATGGAGCGTGATTTTTAACTCGCTAATATTGTCAATTTGCGACATGAGCTGGCTAAAGAAAAGATTGGGCACTGAGGTAAACTGCATTCTGGCCGGGAAACCATTAAACTGCTGTGTCATAAATCTAGCCCTTCATTAGCTAATATTATTCAACTTAGCTACCCGGAATTTTAAGTGAAGTCCAATTGCCTTACAACAGGCTTGGCTCCGCTTTTGTAAAATTTTCGAATTTGGTCAGACTGTGTCGGAAACGCACTTTTATCTGACCGGTAGGCCCATTGCGGTGCTTGGCGATTATGATATCGGCTAGTCCTTTAGGATATTCTTCCTCGGGATGGTCTTTTTCCCAGTCTTCTTTAGTGGGATAGTAGAATTCATCGCGATAAATAAAGATGACAATATCAGCATCTTGTTCAATGCTACCACTTTCTCTTAAGTCGGAGAGCTGAGGTTTGTGGGAAGAACGCCATTCTACCGCCCGGCTGAGTTGGGATACGGCTATTAATGGTACATTGAGCTCACGGGCCAGGGCTTTTAAAGAGCGGGTGATGTAGCTGATTTCTTGGACTCGGTTTTCACCTTTTGCGAGTCCTTGCATCAGTTGCAGATAGTCAACAATAATGAGGTCAATGCTACGTTCATAGTGGAGGCGGCGGGCTTTGCTCCTCATCTCAAACATGCGTAACATGGGTGAGTCGTCAATATAAATTGGCGCTTGGGAGAGGATACCTTGGGCATCCATAATCCGTCTTTCCTCCTCTTCTGTTTGTTGGCCTAGGCGGATACGCCTTGATTGTATCCCAGTTTCAGTGGATAGCAGGCGCTGCACCAACGCCTCCCGAGCCATCTCCAGGCTAAACAGAGCTACACAAGCTCCCTGCTCTACACCAGCGTTTCTGGCAATATTGAGGGCGAGACTGGTCTTGCCCATACTGGGCCTGCCGGCAATGATAATCATGTCAGAGCGCTGAAAGCCGCCAAGAAGATCGTCTAGCCCAGTAAGCTCTGATGCTATGTGAGGGATTTGCTCATAGCCTTTATCTTCTGAGGAGGGAATATCTTCAAAATACTTGTCAAGGGCATTCTTTATGTGGATAAAATCCAATGACCCCCGTTCGTGACGGAGCTGGAACAGGGTTTCTTCGGCTTTAGAGAGGGCAGAAGTGACATCCGGGTCTGCCTCGTAACCAATTTGGGAAATTTTATCAGCGGCGGAAATTAACTGGCGCATTATTGACAGGCGGTAAACAATTTGGGCGTAATGTTCAATATCAAGTGAGGTAGGGACTACTGAGATAAGATAAGAAAGATAGGCGCTACCGCCGCATTTCTCCAACTTTCCCTGACGATCCAGTTCTTGGGCTACGGTTATCTGGTTTATTGCCTCGTTGCGCTGGTAGAGCATTAAGCAGGCAGCGTAAATCCATCTGTTTTGTTCACTATAGAAATCCTCCGCCTTAAGAAGGACGGCTGTATCGTAAATAGCCTTGCCATCTATAAGCAGTGAGCCGTTTACTGATTCCTCAGCATCAATATCGTGCGGTGGCAGTTTTTCGTTGGGCATCTAGCCGGCTCCCTCTTCTGTTACCGTGATTTTTATTTTGGACATAATATCCTTGCTCAGTTTAATTACTATCTCATAGCTGCCGAGCTCGCGGATAGGCTCGGCCAGCTCTATCTTTCTCTTATCAACCGCTACACCAGTTGTTCTATTTAGTTCAGCAGCAATATCAGCGTTGGTGACTCGACCGTAGAGGCGGTCTTTTGAGCCGGCTTTGGCTTTTAAGATAACTTCCTTATTGTCCAGTTTCTTAGCCATCTCAATCAGCTTAGCCTCTATCTGGGATTGCTTTTTGGCTTGTGCACGACTCTGAGCTTCAAGATTGTCTGTTACTCCTGGGGCAGCCAGAACCGCCAGCTTTTTAGGTATGAGAAAATTTCTGCCATAGCCATCAGTTACCTCTTTTATTTCACCGAGCTTAGCTACCTTGGGCACATTTTTTAGAAAAACGACTTTCATGTTTTCCCTTTCTTTGTAATTATACTTCAGTTGGCGGTGAAGTGGAAGTCTATTTGTCAATAATTTCTTTGGCGTAGAAAGCAGCGGTAGCCCCGTCACCGGCGGCGGCTATGGCCTGTCGGATTGAGCCTGAACGTATATCGCCGGCGGCAAATATACTGGCTATCTCGGTCTCCATATTCTTATTGGTGACGATATGGCCGCTGGCATCCAGTGTTAGTGCACCGTTTAAGTAATCTGTATTGGGTTTTAAACCGATGGATATAAAGACGCCGGCCACTCGGATGACGGACTTTTTGTCGCTTATTACTTGATGAAGTCGGACCCCTTCAACAAAATCATCACCTAAAATCGATTCAACTACACTATTCCACTGGAATTCTATTTTAGATTCAGCAAAAGCTTTCTCCTGAAGGATGGCAGTGGCGCGAAGCTGGTCACGGCGGTGTATTACGATAACCTTGGAAGCAAACTTGGCAAGGTGCAAGGCTTCATCAATAGCGGCATCACCGCCACCGACCACGGCTACTGACTGTTCTTTAAAAAAGAGGGCATCGCAGGTGGCACAA
>CAJWSH010000003.1 GCA_913046255.1 uncultured Dehalococcoidales bacterium | reverse complement strand
AACGGATATAAGAGGTATCGGTTGCGATTAGACCGGTTATTACTGAGGGTGGTGTCCTGCGTTCGTTGGTAGTAAGGACCAGCACTAGTATTAGTGCCGTTAGCATTGCGGCCAGTACCCCAAACACCAGGAGTTCTTTTCTTAAAGCCACTATTTCCTCTCCTCCGTTACTTGCCCACAACAAAACTACCAGGCGCGCCTTTTAATAGTACAATTCCTACCAGATTATCACTACGGAATACCCCGCAGGGACTTAAACATTACAATAACAGTAGAGAAAGATACTAATCTTGTCAAATATTAGTATATAGAATAAGAAGTGAAGATATCTCCGGTATTACAGAGGGTGGATTTGCTTATCAATTTCATACTAGATTCCATTTTCCCAGGTAGCACTTTTTGAGAAATACCAATCCTTTATATTTGATACTGCTAAGACTAGATATAATTATGCACAGAATGATTCAATAACTCCACTTATGGTCGCTTCGGCTAATTTGACAAATGCATAAATCGGCAGTAAACTCGCAAGGAGAGGCAAAATGAAACAGTTGAGAAAGCTGACTGTGTATGTTGCTATTTCTGTGTTGGTTGCAGTCGTGGCTGGGGGCGTAAATTGCGGCAATGATAATGGAGAAACCATTCCTTCTAATCCCGTGGATTCAGTAATACTAACTCCTGCAGACCAAGCAATATCATCTCCTTCGGAGCCAACAATACCAACTCCTGCGGATCCTGGAGTACCAATGCTGCAATCGGCCCTTGAGATAACACGATTTGAACTGCGTGATTATGGCTCTAAGATATTTAAAGCATACCCATTTTCCATATTGGTACAGGTGACGAACGATGGACAGGCAGCATCTGGCGAGTACACGGTAGGAATATGGAAGTATGCTGATCCAGCTACATTTCTATTTCTCTGCTGTTCTGTACCCGACCATAGAATCCTGATAGACTCATATGCAATGGGTGGCTTGGCGCCAGGAGAAACTCATACTATTAAGAAAGAGGATACAATATTAAATTGGACGGCTTGGTACACTATATCCGCAGAAATAACACCAATTGGCTGGCAAGAAAGCAATAATTCACGTCATGCGGAGAGTTTGTATATAGAAGTTTGGTAAGCTTTTTGCATTAATGATGACCTAGCGATAGAGACAGCACTATCCATATCAAAGGATGTGTCATTGTTGTATCTAGGACGGCTATTGCAATATAATCTAGTATAATCTTATGGTTTCACCAACTTCTCCAATCGCTTGGTAGCTTTCTTGATAGCTCTAGCAGTATATGGACGGTTGATTTTTGGGCCATGTTCTTTAGGATGGTATTCTTCGTATTCGCCCACTACTTTTCTGCATCTCTCAGTTTCATATAGAGTTGATGCCACTCAAGCCAGTGATCAATTTGCTGTTTCATTGATATTTTAAGTTTCGTGCCTGTTAGGGCTTCTTGGTGACCTCGTACACCAAACAATTTGTCGGCAAAATGTCGGCAGATTTCCAAAATGATATTTCCTTATTGATGTCACCACCGAGTCATATTGGAGGTCTTAATGTCAATATAAGCTGGAGGTTAGCATTGATCGGTTGTAATGTTTACTGTCTTGTCACGAATGGTATCCATGTATCGGTATAAATACCAACATGCAATAGTCCGAAAAGGTCGCCATTGATCTGAAATCTTCTTCGCTCCATCAGCAAAATTTGTTTTTTGTATATGATAGATACGGATCATAGCAGCACGGATTGACGAGTCATCAATAGGAAAGACATCGAGTCTTCCCAAGGAAAAAATCAAATACATCTCCGCGGTCCACTGGCCAATACCTTTCACCTGAGATAAAATTTTGATCACGGCTTCATTGCTCATTGTTTCGAGCTTAGGAAGATCTATCTTGCCTGCCAGAACATGATTTGCAAAACTACGCAAGCACCTAGACTTTGCTAGAGATAATCCCGTTCTTCTCAATTTTTCGTTGCTCATCCGTGCAAGGCGCTCAGCATCAATACTGCTGTTTTGAAAAAGTATGTTGAATTTTGTGCGGATGGCCCGAGCAGAGCTGTTAGATAACTGCTGCCCTATCACCGAGTATGCAAGGGCCGCTATACCTCGGGAACCACGCTCAAGTTGACAAGGACCGATGTGCTTCATAATACCAGCTAGGCGTGAGTCACGATTGCTGAGCTCATTGGTGATTTCAACGAACCTAGCCTTATCAGGAGGATCAGTATTCATTTCAATTCATTATTCCACAGTACTGGGTATTTAGTAAATCTGCTTTCATACTGGGTACAGCTGCTCGCTATTCCACCACGCACTCACCGCTTTCTCTGGTAGCAGATAAAAGTGTTTGGTTATCCATTCTAACCAGCACTGTGCTATAATCTGACTATAAAAGGAGAGAAGTAACTATGAGTGTCAAGGTTACAGACAGTCAAACCGGCGAAGAGGCCACTGGTAAGTTTGCGTTGGCCAAAGGTGGGCAGATTAACCTTTATACCGGCATAATGTCGGACAAAAAGGGGGGTTGGCGGGGCTGTGGCAAACGAATTGTCTTCTCTGCTGAGAACGTAATTGTCATCGCCGACAACCCAGCCAAGGAATTAAAACAAGATGATTAAGTGCCTATAAACTCAGTTCTCAGTGGAGATAACTATTTGAGCAGTATATTAACAGTCAAGCAGAAGCTAATAGATCTGTTGGAACAGGCAGTGATGGAGGCGCAAAGCTCAGGCAAACTGCCTTCAGTTAGTCTACCTGATATTGTCATAGAGCACCCTCAAAAGTTGGAACATGGTGACTACGCCTCAAGCTTACCTTTGAAGCTATCACGAGTGACCGGGCTCAATCCGCTAGTTATAGCTGGCAGCATACTTAAATCTATAGCCCCTGCCTCTGAGATTGCTCGTGTTGCCGTGGCATCGCCAGGGTTTATTAATTTTACCTTGAAAAGTGACTGGCTCACCCAGCAGGTGGACTATATCCTGTCATCTGCTGATTCTTATGGTAATATTGATCTAGGTCATGGTAGTCGGGTACAAGTAGAATTTGTTAGCGTTAATCCCACTGGTCCACTGCATGTTGGGCATGGACGCGGCGCAATTTTGGGCAGCACTCTGGCTAATATTCTTATTGCCGCCGGCTTTAGTGTTGAAAAAGAATACTACATTAATGATGCTGGTTCTCAGATAGAATCCTTTGGCCGTTCACTCCACGTTCGCTACCAACAATCGCTAGATGTCTCGGCGGAAATGCCCTCCGAAGGATACTTCGGTAACTACATGTTTGAGTTGGCTAGGGAGATTGCTGACGAGAAGGGGGACAACTTTCTTAATCTGCCAGAGATGGAAGCAGTATCACAGTTGAGTCAAATTGGTATAGCCAAACTAATTGATCAGATCAGGAAAGAACTTGAGCTTTTGAAGGTGAGCTTTGACGTTTGGTTTAGCGAACAGAGCCTGTATGATAACGAAGGATTTGATAAAGTGATGTCGCTGCTGCGCCAAGGGGGCTATCTTGCGGAAAAGGAATCGGCTACTTGGTTTGTATCCACAGCTCAGGGTGAGCATAAAGATAATGTCGTAGTGCGAAGTGACGGCTCTCCGACCTATTTTGCTACTGATATTGCCTATCACTATAATAAATTCTTAGAACGCAAGTTTGACCAGGTGATTAATATCTGGGGGGCTGACCATCAAGGGCATGTATCCAGGATGAAGGCGGTAGTTGATGCTTTAGGTATTAACCCTGAGCGGCTTAAGATAATTATCTCCCAAATGGTAACTCTGCATCGTGGTGGTGAGGTGGTTCGTATTTCCAAGCGTAGCGGAGATATTATCACCCTGCGTGAGGTGATAGATGAGGTAGGAGCTGATGCCTGCCGTTTCTTTTTTCTTGCCCGTTCGGCTGATAGCCAAATGGACTTTGACCTGGAGTTTGCCAAGAGGGAGTCAGCCGACAATCCTGTCTACTATATCCAGTACGCTTATGCCCGTATTGCCAGTATTCTTCGCCTTGCTCTGCAGAGGGAAATAAATTCTCATGATGGGGATGTATCCAAACTATCTGGTGAATTTGAACTAGCTCTGATACGCAAGATCCTACTTCTGCCTGAGATAGTTGAAATCATAGCCCGCACGTTGGAGCCTCACCATCTTGCCTACTATGCTCAGGATTTGGCTACCGCGTTCCATAGCTTTTACAAGCAGTGCCGTGTCATCTCCGAAGAAGATGAAGCAATGACCAAAGCTCGCCTCAAGCTAGTAATAGCTACCAAGTTTACTCTGGCCAAAAGCCTTCATCTTATGGGAATGACAGTGCCAGAAAGAATGTGAAGACAGTCTTTAGCTCATACTACCAAGCAGGTAACAGTTCTGGAGATACCATCAATGGCATGAATTTTACCAGTGACCATATCGCCGATATTATTCAGGGTCTCTGCTTCAATAGTAGTGATAATGTCATAGGGGCCGGTAACCATGTCCACTGATTTTAAACCATTTATTTGCCCTAGGGAAGTAGCCACCTCTTTGGCTTTACCGACCGCTGTTTCAATCAAAATAAAAGCCTTTGGTGCCATTTGAATTACCTCCTTTTTAAGAAGCTTCTAACCTGTATTCAATCTGATCAAGGTTTCTATGTTTTGAGGATTAGCCTCTCAAAGACATCCTGCTGGCATCCTGCTACAGAGTGTCTAGAGTGAACTGATTATAATTCGCTCTTTGACTATTGTCAACACCAACCACCTGCTTGCAGTAAGCATATAACTTTGAGTATAATAAAAGTAGCTTTTACCGAAGTGAGCCTAGCAATGATGCAAATAAACGTGTCTCAGCTGCTTAAGGAAGCCATTGGGTCGGTAAGAAATTATGAAATAAGTGGCATTGCTGATATTACCGGTGATGGCAGTGGCAGCGTTGTCAACGGTAAAGTAAAACTAATGCGCACTAATCGGAGTGTGCTGGTTAAGGCAGCACTGCATACTGAGGTCAAAGTTAGCTGTAGCCGTTGCCTGAGTCTGTTTAGCTATCCATTGGGGCTAAATACTGAAGAGGAGTATTTTCCTGTTTTAGATGTATCCACTGGTGTTTCATTGATGCTACCAGATGGATCCGATTGCTTTATTATTAACGAGTATCATATTATCGACCTGACTGAAATGGTTCGCCAGTATGGTCTGATAGGTATTCCAATGAAGCCACTCTGCCGTGAAGATTGTATCGGGCTTAAAGTTGAATTATGAGCCAAATCTAAACTGCAGAATGTTAATCATTTACATCAGAAGTTTGAACTTGTCGAGTTGATAGGTTAAACCTTAAATATTGGTAAACAAATATACGGAAATGGAGTAGATTATGGGAGCTTTACCAAAGCGGAAAACGGCTAAGGCGCGCCAAGGGAAAAGGCGTTCTCACCTTAAATTGACTCCTCCTGCCCTGGTACATTGCCCTCAATGCCGTGGCCCTAAATTGCCGCACCATGTTTGTCCTGCCTGTGGATTTTATGCCGGGAGGGAAGTTGTTGAGACTGAGAGCCCAAAAAAGAAAGCTAGCCAATAAAAGGTAGTATAATGCTCAAAACTTCTATTTGCGACCTCTTTGACATCAAATACCCCATTATTCAAGGAGGAATGGTTCATGTGGCCACAGTTGAGCTTGTCTCAGCTATATCTAATGCTGGTGGATTGGGTATTATTGGAGCCGGCAATGCAGAACCAGATTGGGTAAGGGAACAGATACGTCTGACCAGGCAAGAAACGAATAAGCCGTTTGGTGTAAATATTCTGCTTATGTCCCCCTTTGCCAAAGATGTTATAGATGTAGTTCTTGAGGAAAAGGTGAGTGTAGTTACCACTGGTGCTGGTAATCCCGGAGTTTATATTCCGCAATTTAAGCAGGCCGGTATAAAAGTGATGCCGGTAGTAGCCAGCGTGGCTTTGGCTATTAGACTTGAGCGTACCGGTGTGGATGCCATTGTGGCTGAGGGTATGGAGTCGGGAGGGGAAGTAGGGGAAACGACGACCATGGTTTTGGTACCTCAAGTGGTAGATAGTGTCCGAATACCGGTCGTGGCTGCTGGCGGTATTGGCGATGGACGGGGTCTGGCGGCGGCTCTAGCTTTCGGAGCCCAAGGCGTTCAGATGGGGACACGTTTTGTCTGTAGTGAAGAATGTATTGCTCACGCGGCATATAAAGAGAAAATCTTAAAAGCACGCGACCGCTCTACCGTGGTTACTGGACAAACTACTGGTTACTCGCTCCGTTGCCTGCATAACAGGCTGACACGGCAATTTGCAGAGATGGAGAAGGCTGGTGTACCCAAAGAAAAGCTGGATTTGTTTGGCCGGGGTAAAGCCTATCAGGGTATAATTAAAGGTGACATTGAAGAGGGTTCGTTGCTAGCGGGACAGATTGCGGGGCTAATAAAAGAAATCAAACCGGTTAAAACTATTATAGAAGAAATGGTAGTCGAAGCTAAAGTTCTGCTCGCTCAGCTTAATAATTTAGACACGGAGGTCTAGTTTGGTTGAGTCGACGAAGGTAGCCTATGTCTTCCCGGGGCAGGGCTCCCAGTGGGTAGGCATGGGCCGTGATCTTTATTATGGATTTGATTCAGCTAGAGCAGTCTTTAATACGGCTGACGAGACACTGGGATTTTCCCTATCAAAATTGTGCTTTAATGGACCTGAAGAAGAGCTTCGCCAAACTGAAAATGCCCAACCAGCAATAGTAACCGTCAGCCTGGCTTGCCTATCGGCAATTCGCGATATCAGTATCAATGGATTGCCAGCTCCCGTTTTTGTTGCTGGCCATAGTCTGGGCGAGTACACAGCTCTGGCTGCTATTGGGGTGCTGGGGTTTGGCACTACCATTTACCTGTCCTGCCAGCGGGGACGATTGATGCATCAAGCTGCTTTAAAAGAGCCGGGGGGAATGGCAGCTATAATTGGGCTTAGCCAGTTTGAGCTAGCCAAGATATGTGCCGAAACTGGTACTCAAATTGCCAATATCAACTGCCCCGGCCAACTGGTAGTAAGCGGTGCAAAATATAACTTGTCCCAAGCTATAGCTCTAGCTGAAGCCAGAGGGGCCTATCGGGCTATCCTGTTGCCAGTAAGCGGTGCCTTTCATACACCATTAATGCAGCCGGCAGTTGACGGAATGGCTGAGATTTTAGGAAATATTTCTTTTAACAAACCGCTCATACCTATCATAGGTAACATCACCGCTCAACCAATTGCTACTGCCGAATCAGTCAAAACAGAACTTTTGGGACAACTCTGCCATGGTGTTCTGTGGCAACGCTCAATAGAGTATATGATAGATAAAGGGGTAACTACTTTTATTGAGATAGGACCCGGTAAAGTCTTAAGCGGCTTAATTAGGCGAATAAACGGAAATGTTAAAACCCTAAGCATAGGTGATATTGAAGATATTAAAAATATAGAGACTATTTATCGGGAATAATTATAGACCCAGTGTTGAGGGGGTAAAACATGAACCTTTCTGATAGGGTGGCTCTTGTCACCGGTAGTGGTCAGGGGATAGGGCGGGCCATAGCTTTGAAGTTGGCTGAAACTGGAGCTACTGTTATAGTGAACGATGTAAATGGAAGAGCTCAAAGTGTGGCCGATGAAATTCGGGCTACAGGACGGCAGAGCCTGGCCGTTCTAGCCGATGTGGGCTCGTCAAAAGATGTAGCTAGGCTGGTTGAGACAGCAGTATCCACCTTTGGTAAGATTGATATTCTAGTAAATAATGCCGGTATCAGTCGAGACCAACTTTTAATACGTATGTCAGATGAGGACTGGGATAAGGTAATAAACATTAATCTAAAAAGTGTATTTCTTTGCACCCGAGCTACCCTTAAGCACATGCTAAGGGCACGTTGGGGCAGAATCATTAGTATTACCAGTGTTGTCGGCCTAGTGGGTAATCCGGGCCAAGCTAATTATGCCGCCGCCAAAGCTGGTATTATTGGTTTTACCAAGACTTGTGCCAAGGAAGTGGCTTCACGAAGTATTACCGCTAACACAATTGCCCCCGGCTTTATTGATACCGAGATGACCAAACGCTTATTGAAAAGCCAGCGGCAAGAACTGCTCAAGCGTATTCCACTTGGCCACTTTGGCTCACCCGACGATGTAGCTGAAGCAGTTGCCTTTTTGGCTTCTGAAGAGGCGAAGTATATCACTGGGCAGATTCTCGGCGTGGATGGTGGCCTAGCTGGAATCTAATCGTGGCATATGATCCCCTCACCTTATCTGCTAAAACTTATCTCTTATCGCAATAAATTCGCCAGATGTTATAACATTGTGTATCTCTAGTAACTCATATAGCGGTGACACATTTATCACCTCATTTCAATTTTCTGTAATAATGGAGATGCTATTTACTGCATAACGAGATATTACTGTTGACTTACAAATGCCAAGATGTTAGCTTATTAATTCAACTGGTGTAATTTATGGGTGGAACAAGACGAAAAGCGAGAACTATTGTTCTTAAAACATTGTATGAGATTGACTCTACCGGACATAAGCCAGAGGATGTGCTAAACCGCCTTTTGGCTGATAGTGGGTTCTCTGAAAAAAACAATACCTTCATTCGTGAGATGGTGAGTGGGGTTATTAAAAACCGACAGGAGATAGATCAGAGCATCAAGAAGTTTGCTAGCGCCTGGCCCATAGAGCAACTAGCAGTGATTGACCGCAACATTTTAAGACTTGCAATTTTTGAACTTTTAATTGATAATAAGATGCCAATGATGTACAGTACCAGATATGCCGCCAGTGCATCTGTCCAGCATGTTAAGATAGCAATAAATGAGGCTGTTGAGTTGGCTAAAAACTTTGGCAGTGATGATTCGGCAAAGTTTGTTAACGGTGTTCTAAGCTCACTTAGCATTCTTGTCACCAGATAGAAGAAATGGAGGTAGAAAGTGGCAACAATTCTTGAACGATTAAGAAAGATAGTGGTTGAACAGTTAGGGGCCGAGGAGAGTGCGGTAGTGCCATTGGCTAGTTTTACTGAAGACCTGGGGGCCGATTCCTTAGATTTAGTAGAACTTATGATGGATTTAGAAGAGGAATTTAGCACTCAATCCAATAAGATTGTGATACCAGATGAGGATGCTGAGAAGATAGTAACCATTCAGAACGCCATTGATTATCTCAAAGGCCTTGGCGTTTCAGACGATGATGCCGGGGCAGACAAAGCAGAAAAATCATAACAAGATGAAGCAAAAGCTGTTTACGGGATTTATTTTGAGATAATTATCAATAAGATGTTTCTTACCTGCCATACACCAGAGACGGGTAGCCAGTAAAAATTTTGGCGTCATGCCTGAGATAATCTACAACCTTTCCGCCGGCCTCTTATTTGTTTGCTCCATCAGTTGTTAGGATATTGGCAGTTGGCATGTTAAAGGCCTGCTCGGCAATTTTACGGAAATGAAATCCGTAAACAGAGAAGGTTATGACCAGAGGAAAAGAGCGTGGATATCGAAACAGCGTAATAATAAAAAGCGTCCAGTAATGCCTTCTTCCCGTTTCTTTGATACCTACAAACCACATAGACTTGAAAAAAGCCTTAATATGGTAAAATTTAAGATTGGCCACACTGGTTTTTCTTTGAGGTTTATATTCTTTTAAGAACGTCTTGATTCGCTCATAGTATTGCTTAGGGGTGTAAATCGTTTTTAGTATATGTTGATAACCATTCAGAAGTGTTTCGTAGTTCATTTTAGGAACAAAGTTGATGGAGCAGTCAGTATTATTACCGCTAAAGCCGTTTAGCAGGCGACGCTCCTTTTGTAAGCGGTGGTATAGTCTTGTGCCTTGAGGGGCATTAAGCAAGCCGACCATTGCAGTAACAATACCACTATTCTGAATAAAGCTAATCTGGCTCTTGAAGATAGAAAGTGGATCATTATCAAAACCAACGATAAATCCTCCCTGCACCTGCATACCATAATTCTGAATCTTTTTAACTGAAGCTATCAAGTCACGGTTTTTATTTAATACTTTATCACACTCAACTAAGCTCTCCTCATTAGGACTTTCAACGCCAATGAAAACTGTATTAAAGCCGGCAGCAACCATTAATCGCATGAGTTCTTCGTCGTCAGCTAGATTAATAGATGCCTCTGTTGACAGAAAAAATGGGTATCTTCTTTTCTTCATCCAGTCAACTATCGCCGGCAGAATCTCTGATTTTAGCTTTTTCTTGTTACCGATGAAGTTGTCGTCAACTATAAAAATACCACCCCGCCATCCTTGCTGGTATAGTGAATCCAGCTCGGCCAGCATCTGTGTTGTAATCTTAGTGCGAGGTTTACGACCGTTTAAAACAGTAATGTCGCAAAATTCGCAGTTATAAGGACATCCTCTGGAATACTGAACATTCATTGAAGAGTACTTCTTCATGTTAATAAGCGACCAAAGGGGAATAGGGGTTTTACTAATATCTGGCTGCTCTGTAGACTGGTAAATATGCTGGGCACAGCCTGCCTCTAGGTCTTTAATTAAAGATGACATTATATCCTCAGCATCGCCCAGCACAAAGTGGTCCACACCCTTTAGCTCTTTATATTCCGTAGTAAAGAGCGGTCCACCGGCTACAATTTTAGTGTTCAGTTTGCAGCAGCGAGCGATGACATCTTTTGCCGAATTGCGCTGTGTTACCATAGCACTGATAAAAATATAGTCAGCCCATCTGATGTCACGATCAGTTAAGCTGGCTGTGTTCATGTTGAGGAGCTTTAGTTCCCACTCTTTTGGTAGCATGGCTGCTACAGTCAGTAAACCCAATGGTGGGTGGGATGCTTCTTTGGAGATAAATTTCAGAGCATGCCTAAAACTCCAGAAGGTATCCGGATAGCGAGGATAAACCAAAAGTATCTTCATACTAGTTTGCACGCGCCTGAGCTGTAAGAATATTTTATTTAGTATAGCACTTTTTGGCCTATAAAGTAAAGAAATAACGTTACATGAAATTGTTCAGATATGATTAATGGGTATTTCTTTTTTGAAGGTGAAGAGTTGTTTTGATTTGTTGCTTTGCCGATGGGTTTTAGAATATCCTAACTTTACCTTCTCTTATGTGCTCACCTTTTATTTAAATAGATACAGTTTATCCTTCTCATATTGCTTATACCCGAATCTTTTGGTATATTTAAAATTTTATTCACAACGCTATTGCCAACAAATACATAAATGAGTTTCACTCTGTGCCTTCTTGTATCACATTATACCATCCTATTTTGCAGTATCTCATCCAGTACTCTTTGCCATCCTTTACCTAGGCATTTTAAATCCAGTCTAAGCTGGGTAATCCCTGCTTTGATGCCATCTCTTGAGACAGGTTCAAACTTCTGCTTGTCAAATTGCATGCCTTTAAACAGCCTTAAGACAATCTGCCCTTCCTCAGTAGAGATGGATTCAATGCTGGCCCTGGTTGCCAGGATCTTAATTTTTATCACATAGAGTAGATTTTTCACCTCAGAAGGCAAGGTGCCAAAGCGGTCGCTAAACTCATGAGCCATGTCGTCTATTTGCTTAATTTTATCTACCTTGACCAGACTCTGATAGAGATCCAGGCGACTATTAACATCGGTAACATATTCCTTTGGGATATAGGCTGGCAGCGGCAGATTTATGACTGGTGCCGGCAGGTACTTCATTTTTTCCACAGGTTTCCCTGCCTGCTTTAATTTCTGCTCTTCTACTGCTTCAGCCAGCAATTGAGTATAGAGGTTAAAGCCGACGGCGCTGATATGTCCGCTCTGTTTAACTCCTAGGAGGGCACCGGCACCCCTGATTTCCAGATCCCTTAAAGCGATATCAAAACCTGAGCCTAACTCAGTGGCTTCAAAGATAGTTTTCAGACGTTTTTCGGCATTTGGGGTGAGATGTTTTCCCATGTCATATAAAAAATAGGCATAAGCCAGGTTAACACCTCGTCCTACTCTACCCCTCAATTGATAAAGCTGAGTTAGCCCGAATTTGTCGGCTTTAGTGACAATCAAGGTATTGGCATTGGGCACATCCAGTCCGGCTTCAATAATAGTGGTGCACACTAGAACATCAATATTACCTCGGCCAAAGCTAGCCATCACCCGCTCCAATTCTCCTTCTGGCATCTGACCATGAGCTACAGTGATTCTTGCCTCTGGCATGAGAGCTTTCAATTTGTCAGCGACATAACCTATACTCTGCACCCGGTTATGAACAAAGAAAATCTGCCCATTTCTTTTCATTTCTCTAAGAATAGCCTCTCGGATTAGTTGGTCATCATAGGCGGCGATATAGGTTTTAATGGGCAGTCGCTCTTCGGGGGCCGTTTCCATAAGACTCATATCTCTCACAGCTACCAGTGACATGTGAAGAGTACGGGGTATCGGTGTAGCGCTAAGAGTAAGTACATCCACCTTCCATCGCATCTTTTTAAGATACTCCTTATGGTTGACCCCAAAGCGCTGTTCTTCATCAATAATCAGCAGTCCCAAATCTTTAAATATCACATCCTTTTGCAATAGTCGATGAGTGCCGATACAGATATCCACGGTGCCACTAGCTAGACCGTCAAGTATAACTTGCTGTTCCCTAGAGCTTCTTAATCGGCTGAGTACTTCAATTCTCACTGGGAACGCACCGAGCCTCTGGCTAAAAGTGAGCAGGTGCTGTTCGGCTAACACTGTAGTCGGTACCAGCACTGCTACCTGTTTAGCGTCCATCACTGCTTTAAAGGCGGCACGAATAGCAACCTCAGTTTTGCCGTAGCCGACGTCACCCAGGATAAGCCTGTCCATCGGCTTTGCCTTGGACATATCCTCTTTTACCTGTGTTTGGGCTGTTAGTTGATCGGGTGTCTCGACATAGGGAAATGAAGCTTCAAGTTCCTGTTGCCACACTGTATCCGAGGAAAAGGCAAAACCATTTTCTATTTCTCGGGCGGCATAAAGAGCGAGTAATTCCTGGGCAACAATGGTCACCGAATCGCTGGCCCTTTGTTTAGTTTTCATCCACTGATCGGTGCCCAGTCGGCTTAAAATCATTGAGTGGTCACTGGATCCTATGTAGCGATCGATGCGATCTATTTGCTCAGATGGGACATAGAGCCTGTCGCCAGCAGCATATTCTAGTACCAAGTATTCCTTTTCGATATGATTGCTGCTCATTGTGGTAACACCTGTCAATCTGGCGATACCGTGCTCTATATGCACTACATAATCGCCTGGAGTTATGTCTACAAATAGCTTATGTCGTGGCACCGAGTGTCTCTTAGTTAATCGTCGTCGTTTTGTAAAACCAAAGAGCTCGGTATCAGTAATAAGGTGATTATCACCATTCATAACCCAGCCCGAAGCTAATAGACCTTGGACTAGCACTAGGCATCCTGGTGATGGCGGCTGCCCTATTTCGGTAATCGGTGAAACTATGATATCTTCTTCAGCGAGAAGTTCTGCCAGCCGACTTGCCTGGTGAGAAACTAGAATAAAGCGGTGCTTTTGCTTCATAAACTGCTTTGCCTTTTTGGCAAAGGCTGGCAGTTGCCCAACATAGCTGGGAGAGGAAACAAAATTGAGCCGCTGGTGCTCCTGCCGGACACTACCCAGGGCGCTAAGTAACAAATGTTGATGTTTTCCTATTTTTGCCCTAAGCTTTTGCCATGTGAAATAAGGTTCAGGAATGTTTTGGGGTAGCTCTCCTCTGGCTAATTTCTCCTCAAACAACTGGCTGGTTTTGGCGCCCAGCGATTCTACTGTTCGTTGGATAGTTGTTAGTTCATCAAGTATCAACAGAGCATCTTGAGGTAAATAACTCAAAATACTGTCATAATTAAACAGCGGAGCATAAAGTTGCCAGTTTACTGGTAGCTCATTATCAAGCAACATGGCCAGTTCTTGTTGAAATTTCTGCTTTGCCTCATCATTCAAATTAATAAGGTTAATGTTTCTCAGAAATGCTTTCAATTTCGATTTATCGGCTCTGAGCGGTTCCAGTAATTCTGCGGCCGGCCCGATGTCTATAGCCGATATTGGTTTAAGTGACCGTTGGCTTTTGGGGTCAAAGAGATGAATACTATCTATGGTGTTACCAAAAAACTCTAATCTGGCCGGTAATTCACTGGTAGTGGGGTAGACGTCAATAATACCGCCGCGACGGCTTATCTGACCCGGTAATTCAACCAGATTTTCCCTCCGATAACCAATAGTCTGCCACCAGCTTAAAAGATTAAGCGGTTCAATTTCCATGTTTCGTTTTACACTGTGCCAGGCGGAGATAAAGTCTTTATAGGGGATTACTTTTTGCATCAAGGCTGATGCTGAAGCAATGGTCACTGTAGGCTTTGTGGATAGACCATTATCAGCTAGCGCTGAAAGCGCTTGTATTTTTGTAACTAGAGTTTCGGTATTTGAAATAGTGCGTTGATATGGTAGGCTATCAGGTTCCGGAAGTAGCTCTATCTTGCCAGAGCCATTCCAGACTGAAATCTGTTCCTGGAGTTTTTTGCTGTTTTCCGGCTCGCTGGTAATTATTAACATGGGTAATTTGAGGTCATGATACAGGGCAGCTATAAAATAGGCTTTAGAAGCATCAAGCACTGCTACTTTAGTGCCACCCTGTTGGTTTTTTAGCTCTTCCAATAGCTGGTAGTAGGCTGGCATTTCTTTAATAAGAGGTAACAACCGAGTTAGCCCAAAAGTCATTTTTTCTCCAAATACATCTAGAGCTAGCCGAGATGGACTAGCTCTGAGAGCAAAGTTTAGCATAGAGTAGTTACCGAAACAAACTCAGGTGTTCAGACTTGTCGTCCCAAAGTTCGATTATTCATGAACATCACCCTCGTAGTTTTATTAGGTAACTTTCATCTAAGATATTTGGTGGCTAACGCCCATCTTAAACTCTCCATACAAAGCTTCCCTTGTTCAATCTTGCTTGCCTTGTTATAATGAATTGGGTTATTTTAACTGGTAGAAAATGAGCAAATCATCTTTACCTTGTCACCGTATAGTGGCCAAGCTGGGTACTAACCTGCTTACTGACAGCACTGGCCAACTGAACTATGACATTATGTCAAAACTGGTTACCCAAATGGCCGAACTTCACCGGCAAGGACTGGAATTGCTCATTGTCTCTTCAGGAGCTATAGCTGCTGGCAGGCATAAACTGGAATTGACCAAAGAACTTAAGGGGAACATCCCTTACAGACAGGTACTATCTTCAGTGGGACAGAGCCGCCTGATGCAGGCTTATGAGCGATTATTTGACAAGCATAGTATTACCGTGGCTCAAGCATTAATCACCAAGACTGACCTTACCGACCGGGCCGGTTACTTAAACACCCGTAATACACTGCTGGCTCTACTGGAACTTGGAGTGATATGTATTGTTAATGAAAATGACGTGGTGGCGGTCGACGAAATTCAGGAGGCTAAGTTTGGTGATAATGATAATCTATCAGCTATGGTAGCCAATCTGGTTGATGCCGACCTATTGATAATGCTTACCGATACTGCCGGGTTATACACTGCGGATCCACAACAAAATTCTGATGCTAGACTTATTCCGCAGGTAGAAGTAATAGATGCTGAGATTGAATGTCTGGCATCAGGTACTCCCAGCCAAATGGGTACCGGCGGCATGGCTACCAAAATAGAAGCTGCCAAACTGGCAACTGCCTCTGGCATAACAGTAATCATCACCGATGGCAGGCAATCAAATGTTATCCTGCGACTAGTTGCCGGTGAGGCTATCGGCACTTGCTTGCTGCCAACCTCTTCGAATCTTGAGAGCCGCAAGCGTTGGATGTTAAGCGGTCTTTCCACTAGAGGTAAACTGGTAGTAGATAACGGAGCTGCCATGGCGCTCAAAAAACAGAAGCGAAGCCTGTTGGCGGCTGGCATCAAAAGTATTGAAGGTAACTGCGAGCGAGGCGACATAGTTAATATCTACGATACTGACGGCTCTCATCTTGGCTGTGGCATAATCAACTATAGTGCGACCGATATCAAGGCTATTAAAGGTTGTCACTCCGGGCAAATAGCCTCTCTACTCAGTTACGACTATGGAGCTGAGGTAGTGCACCGTAACAACCTGGTAATACTTTAATAGAGGGATACATAATGACGATTGGCAAGCTCTATGGCTCTCACGATGGGAAGTTTTTGGCCGAAATTAAATACCGATTTTTTGATGAATCAACTGATGATTGGTGGGGTGAGCTAACTCTTACCGAGTACCAGCGCCTTAACGACGGTGACGGATTTATGATTGAGTTAGCAAATGGCAGAAGAGGCAAGTGTTTTTTAAAAAAGAAAGTCAATAAGGCAGTGCAAGGGTTTCTTCCGCTCTACTGCTATCATTTTAAGGGGAACGGACCATTAAAATAGGAAGCGAAATAATCATGAGATATTAGTAGTGCATATCATCGCTCAAAAAAGAGGTGTTTGTCGTCTTGCAAGCAAGCCTGTGATCGTGCTTAACCAAAAACTATTCTTTTTACTTAATGGTATTCGTCATGGCTAGTCAGTATTCGTGGCTTTTAATAATCAAGGGAGTAGCAGAGAAATAAAGCCTCTCTTGCAAAAATTCCTCTCCTTTCCTGGAGAAAGGGAATAAAGGCCTGCTTTTTACATAAGACTCTAACAGGCGATGGGTATAATTATTCTAAAAAAGGAGTTAGAAATATGAATCCAGCAATAGATGAACTCAAAAAAAAAGCTAAAGTAGCTAAGGCAGCTTCTCGGCGTATGGCTTATCTCTCCACCGAGATAAAGAATGATGCCCTGGCAAATATTGCTAACGACCTGCTTGCTAGAAAGGATGAAATACTGGCCGCCAATCAGATTGATTGGAAAGAGGCTGAGGCTTCAAAGATGAGTACGGCTTTACTTGATCGTTTGCTATTGACCTCCGAACGTCTTGAGGCCATTGCCCAGGATGTACGGTCTGTTGCTGCCCTCCCCGATCCGGTGGGTGAGATATTTGATATGCGCACTATGCCCAATGGTCTGCTAGCCGGCAGAAAACGAGTACCGTTGGGAGTAATCGGGGCTATCTACGAGAGCCGACCCAACGTTACCATAGACATTTCCAGTTTGTGCTTGAAATCAGGCAACGCTCTTATCTTAAGAGGAGGTAAGGAAACGATTAACTCAAACAGTACTCTGGCTAGAGTAGTGCAAGACGCAATAGCAAAGGTCGGCATATCTGATGGAGCCGTTCAGTTTATTTTAAGTACCGATCGAGCTCTGGTGACTCACATGCTCACTATGAGCGATACTATTGACTTGATAATACCGCGCGGCGGCGGCGGGTTAATCAAGTTTGTCAAGGAGAAGGCGGCTATGCCAGTGGTTGCCGGAGGTATTGGTGTCTGCCATACCTATGTTGACAGAAGTGCTGATTTAGCCCAGGCAGTAGCTATCGCCTGTAACGCCAAGGTGCAACGACCCACGGTATGTAATGCCCTAGACAGCCTTCTTGTCCATGCCGACATTGCCCAAGCTTACTTGCCTAAAATAGCAAAAGAGTGGGCCAAGGTTGGAGTAGAGATGCGCTGCGACCAACGAGCGCTAGCTATCTTAGAATCAGATCCCTTATTAAAGCTGATTCCGGCTGAAGAAGCTGACTGGGGTAAGGAGTTTCTGGCATTAATAGCGGCAGTAAAGGTGGTTGACTCTCTGGATGAGGCTATCAGGCATATTGAATGCTATGGCTCAGGGCATTCTGAAGCTATTCTTACCCGAGACTACAATGCAGTGATGCGCTTTTTAAATGAAGTTGATGCTGCCTGTGTCTATGCTAATGCCAGTACTCGCTTTACTGATGGTGGCCAGTTTGGGCTTGGGGCTGAGGTGGGCATTAGCACCCAAAAGATGCACGCCCGCGGTCCACTGGGCTTAAAAGAGATGACTTCCTACAAGTGGATTATCTTTGGCAACGGACAGGTCAGGCCTTAAAAACTAACAGGTTTCTAGTTCTTTTAAAGCTGATTTTTGAGCTTGAAAAAGTTGTTTGATGCCCTTTTCTGCTAAAGCCAGCACGGAATCAATAGTTTCCTTGGAAAATGGTTTCGTCTCAGCCGTGCCCTGAATCTCAACAAATTCACCATCACTGGTCATTACTATATTGAAATCGGCTTCAGCCGAAGAGTCTTCATCATAGCACAGGTCAAGTAGCTTATGGCCATGAACAATGCCGACACTGGTGGCGGCTACGGCACTTTTTAAGGGTATAGCTGCTATTATACCCATATTGGCCAGCGTATGCATCGCCTGATATAAGGCAATATATGCACCGGTAATAGCGGCTGTTCTGGTGCCGCCATCGGCTTGTAGGACGTCACAATCGATCATTACAATTCTCTCCCCCAATGTGCCAAGGTCAGTTATTGCTCGTAGTGAACGCCCGATAAGACGTTGTATTTCTTGGCTTCTGCCGGAAACCTTACCCTGGGACGAATCCCTACGAGTGCGAGTGACAGTGGCCCGAGGTAGCATAGAATACTCAGCGGTAACCCAACCGCTGCCGCTGTCTCTTAGGAAGAATGGCACTCTTTCTTCAACGCTTGCCGAACAGACTATCCGCGTTCCCCCTAATTCTATCAGCACCGAGCCTTCAGCAAAATTCTGAAATCCAAGAATTATTTTTATCGGCCGCAACTCATCCCAGGCACGCCCGCCAATTCTTTTCATATAATATCTCCTTTATGGCCCTTGATGCGTTAGAAGAGTATAGCATTGATGATTAATGATAACAATCAGATCATATTCTGGGGGGTGAGAAAAAATATGCAAAAGACTTTCTAAATTTTTATCTACCTCGCTCCTTTAACCCTCTCCTCTCCAAAGAAGAGAAAAACATTAGAAAAAGGGGCTGGTACTCCTCTTGGGTATCCATCTTTAACCTTACCTCAGACTCAATAGGTATTCTTTTAGCCAAAGCAAGATCGCTTCAGCAGCTAGGCGCTTGTTTTGCTTCCGATTTTCCCGAAAACACTGTTTTCGGCTATAGGTTCCGTCCTTGTGTGATAAGCCGATATAAAACAGGCCTACCGGCTTGTCCGAGGTGGCACCGCCAGGTCCAGCAATGCCGGTATTTGCCAAACATATATCGGTATCAAGTATTCGCTTGCCTTCTCGTGCTAGCTCTTTCACTATCTGAGAGCTTACCGCTCCGTACTTGCTTATGGTACCTTCTTTTACTCCAACCAGACTAATTTTGAAGTGGTTGCTATAGGCAACAAGCGACCCTTTGTAGTAGTCCGAGCTATCCGGAATATTGGTTATCAGATGTGACAAGAATCCCCCAGTGGCTGATTCAACAACCCCTAGAGTAAGCTTCCTCTGGCGGAGTAATTTGCCAACTTCTTGCTCTAGGCTAATCATGACTCTAGATTAACCCAGCCGTACTTAACAAAATCTACTGACACTTGATTTTCCATGGGTAAAGCATAGACCGCCTGCCAAATTCGTGATACCATCGATTTATTGTTAAGTATATAGCAATGATAGGCTAAAATAAAGCCAAGGCGCACCCAAGCTACTCAAAATACAAGGAGATCGTACCAATGGGAATGCTGGTTTTAATTTACGGCATTTTAGATAGTCTGGGCACGGTGGTAGGCATTATCATTGCCACAGCGGGTCAAGATTTGTCTAATTCAGTTGGACGTTCTGATTGGCATTGAGTGTAGTTTTACTGTTAGTCCCTGTTGCTTCCAATATTTGTAGTATCTCTGTAGACCAGTAGGAATTATCATGTTAAATCACAGAAGCCAGGCCAAAATTTCCATACGAGTCTACCCCGGCACTGCCAGAAATGAAGTAGTTGGCTTTAACAAAGGTGTATTACAAGTAAGAATATCAGCGCCACCAGTCAGGGGGAAAGCCAACAAGGAATTGGTAGTTTTCTTGAGCCAGCTGCTTAATTTGAGAAAAAACAATATAACCATCATCAAAGGAAACACTAGTCGCAACAAAATTGTCGTTATCCACGATTTAAGTCTAGAAACAGCTTTAAAGTTACTGTTAATTGAACCTGGTTTTGAACTTTAATTAAGGACTCTTCGTCTTTTGCGTCGTTTTCTTTTATCCTTTGAGCCTTTAGGACGGCCTGGTTTCCTATCCGCAGTTTCATGGGTTGCCCAATCGGCGGTCAATGTATTACTGCCGGTTATGGCGCAGGAGATGTGCTCATACTTCTGGTTTATAGATGTGTGCTTATCCTTGTCTGAATAGTTGCATTGATAGCAACGATAGGCCCAATTGTCCTCAATTATATCAAGGAACATATCACTATTGCATACCGGACAAAGTTCCTTTGGCCCTTGCCCCATGTAACCGCACTGCAGACAGTGGTCAAAAGAGGTAGTACCATCCATATCCAGGAACGTATCCCCACCACACCGAGAGCAGCTTTTTATCTTCCACACTACCATATCATCACCTTTCCCTAAATCACAGAGTCACATCGCCAAGATATAATCAAAGCCCACTCTGTCTTTCGCTAGTATTTTAGAAAAGTGATAGTAAAAAGTATGTAACTTTTGTTACAAAAGTTTGAGGAAAATAAAGAGCATGGATTTGTTAAGATTTGTAATACTTCTGTTAATAGGGGTCACCCATGGACGATTCTCTGGCCACTGGAACAGTAGTAATTATGGCACTACCTTTTTCATGCTAAGACTACTTTGGTCAATTTGACAAATGCATAAATCAGGCATAAACTTGAACAGAGGTGCAGAATGAAACAGTTAAAAAATTTCTTTTCCATATATGTTATTGCCATTGTGTTAGTTATAGCCTTGGTCGCAAGCGTAAATTGTGGCAATAGTACAAGTCCTCAAATAGTTGATGAAGCGGTACATAGCGAAGAAACCACCACCTCTAATCTCATTGATCCAGCAATACCAGTGTTGCAGTCTAACCTTGAGATCACACAACTGGAGTTGGGTGATTATGGAAATGATTACGACTCCAGGTTATGGGGTGGAGATACTTTCTCCATATTGGTGCAAGTGATAAATCATGGGCAGACGGCATCTGGTGAGTATATGGTAGGAATATGGCAAGAGCTTGATCCAAACACACTTAAATACGAGTGTTGCGGGATATTCACAAAAGTTATGTTGGACTCATACACAATGGACAGCCTAGCACCGGGAGAAATGCATACTGTTAAAAAAGAGAATGCGATATTGAATTTGGGAGCCTGGTACACTATATCCGCAGAAATAACACCAATCGGATGGCAGGAAAGAAATAACTCACGTCATGTAGAGAGTTTGGATGTAGAAGTCTGGTAAACTTTTACATTATCGATGATTTCATGTTGCTACGCTACAAATCATCGATATAATGGTGGCCTACACCGCGCAGGAGGTTCAGTACGGGTATGAAAGTTAAGGCAATTACCGCATTAACCCTCCTCTGTGTGCTGACCATTATTACAGGGGCCTGCACTCCTAAAATACAATTGCCTATACTGTACGAAGCCCCAGGCTTTACTCTCACCAATCAGGATAACTTAGAAATTGAACTTTATGATTTTCGGGACAAGGTTGTTGTTTTGGATTTCATCTACACACGCTGTCCTGATGTTTGCGGAGAGATGAGTTTTAGGTTGCAGGGTGTATGGCATCAACTGGATGAGGCATTGAGACAAGATATTGTCTTGATATCAGTGAGTTTTGACCTCTACGATACCCCTATGGTGCTGAAGCAATATGCTAAGATTTGGGATGTGCCGGGGTGGCAGTTCCTTTCCGGTACTGAGGAGCAAATCAGTCAGGTTAAAAATAATTATGGGGTAATTGCCTTTTCATCGGAGCCCGATGGGTGGGAGCTTACACACAATATCGTGATTGTCCTTATCGACCGGGATGGTATGGTTAGAAAGACATACGCAGATCTGGAATATCCACAAAAAGATATGATTAAAGAGTTCGAGCACATCCTAAAGCAGTGAAACAAGTTTTAATCTATGCTTCAAATATTTAGAATTAACGCCGCTGTTGGTGGGAATATCGTTTTTTCTATCATTATGGCTCTGCTACTGGCCGGATTAACTGCTTGCACTGCCGAGCCTATACCCGAGCTAGACACCTATAACTGCTGGACTCGCCCTGCAGTAATGGGTGTCGGCACCGCTGCTGTTTACTTCACCATCGTCAACAATGGGGGGGCATCAGATGTCCTAACAGATGTTAGCAGTGATGCAGCGGAGAGTGCCAGGCTTCACGAGACTCAAATAGAGATGGGCATCATGAGCATGATCCCGATATCTCATATTAAGATCCCGGCAAAAGGTCGCATAGAACTACAACCGGGGGGGTTTCATGTAATGCTGGTTGGACTGAAGCAGGACTTGAGCCCTGGTGAAACTGTAAGTGTGATGTTGTATTTTGAGAAGAACGATGTAATGGCAATAGAAGCCGAAGTACGCGAGCCTTAGATTTCCGAACGTAGCATTGTTATTGTTCTATCGATCTGGATGGCATGGTCACAAAATATATACAGCTCTCTATTTCTCAGAAAATGTTGTGCTTAAAAGGTTCGCGTATCTTAGCAATAAAGCAAAGTAAATTTCTTCAGATATTTAATCTTCAATAACTAAGCGGTACTACTCAACTACTACCTCAAAGGGGCAGCTTATGGCTCCAGTGGGGCATATGGCTTCGCAATGAGTACACCAACCACACTCTCCCGTTTCTACGAAAGTGATGACGTTATCAACCAATATCAGGCAATGGCAATCAATACGGACACATAGTCCGCAACCGTCACACTTCTCTTGAATTATTACAGGCATTACCTTCATGTGCTACCTAAGTTTCTCAATTTTAATATAAACCTAAATATCTGTCTGTGACTTTTGTCTTAAAGAGACGGGCTTACTCTATTCTTAAGAGCAGTTTCATCAGTAATCACAACACGATGGCGATCCAGCTTGATAATTCCTTCTTCTTCAAGGGTTTTGAGTGATCTGCCAACCACTTCTCGAACAGTGCCCGCCATAGCCGCCATATCCTGTTGTGTTATTCGTGGCTCAGTACCCCTTTTATCTCCAGCATGCTCAAGGAGTATTTTAGCTACCCGACCGATGACTTGTCTGAAAGACAGATCTTCAACCAGTGCCAACACGTGTCGCAACTTGTCTGCCATAACCCTGGTGGCATTCAAGGCTATCTGTGGCTGGCTGTAGATGATAGTCTCTAAGTCACTCTTGGTAATCCCGTAGAGAAGAACCGCTCCTATAGTTTGAGCACTGGCCGGATTTAAACCAGCACTAAACATAGGGACATCGTTGAAAGACTCTCCGGGACGCAGGATTTTCAATATTTGCTCTTTGCCATCAGATGAGGTCTTAAATAACTTAACTATCCCTGAGGCAACAAAATATAGTACCTCAGTCGTCTCACCTTCGAACAGTATCATCTCCCCCTGGTCATAGCATTTCTCAAAAATGAGTTTACTGATTGAGTCAAGCTCAGTCGATTTAAGCCCCGAAAAGTAGGAAATGGATCTAAGGAGCTCTATTTCTGGAGCCATAACTCTCCTAATAAATCGTAAGCACTGTTCTGATGTGCAATTTCAAGTACTTACCATATCGGTTCTGCTATTACTTTTAGAGATTTATTCTAAATTCTATTTTTAAAACATCAACCCAAGGATAGGTGTTTTTACCTAGACTTCAGTGTTATTTTTATTTTGCAATAGCCAGAGCAAGGTTAATCAGAGTACGTACTGGCACTCCGGTAGCTCCTTTTACCAGATAGTTACGCTCCTTGTTGCTCATACTGGTGCCGGCAATATCCAGATGAACCCATGGGGTGCTACCAACAAATTCAGCTAGAAACTGAGCTGCAGTTATAGCACCGGCATTGTTATCACCAACATTCTTAATATCAGCAACGTCACTTTTGTTAAGCTCTTTGTACTCAGTATACATCGGCATTTGCCATATAAGCTCGCCAGCTTTTGCACCAGCGATAACTACCTTATTTGCTAGCTCTTGATTATTAGAGAAAGCGCCAGTACATACATCTCCTAGAGCTACTACGCAGGCTCCGGTCAGAGTAGCCACATCGATTATCTGTTTAGGCTTTAGCTTATTGACAAAACATAGAGCATCAGCCATAACAAGCCGTCCCTCAGCGTCGGTTGATATAATCTCAACAGTCTTACCAGTCATAGTAGTCAGAATATCACCCGGTTTAAAAGCACGACCGCCAGGTAGATTTTCCACCGCTGGAACTATAGCAGTAACATTAATCGCAGGCTTAAGTTGACTAATAGCAGCAATTGCTGCTATTACCGCCGCTCCACCAGCCATATCACCTTTCATTTCCTCCATCTTTCTCCCCGGCTTTAACGAGATACCTCCAGAGTCAAATGTTATCCCTTTGCCAATTAGAGCCAAATCAATCTCATTAGAATCGTTTTCCTTATAGTTTAGGATAATAAATTTTGGTGACTGAGCACTCCCTTGGGCTACCCCCAGCAGTGCTCCCATACCCAGCTCCAGCATTTTTTCACGTTCAAGTACTACGAGTTCAAGATCATAGTCTTTAGCCAATTGCTTAGCCATTTTGACCATATGCCCGGGGGTCATATAATTAGCCGGTTCATTTACCATATCGCGGGCTAACTTCGCTGCCTCAGCCAAAATCTTGCCTTTATCACGCCCGTGTTCTAATAGGCTAATATCAGCTTCACTATTGGCAACTATTGATAGCTGCTTAATCTCGCCATACTCAGGCTCTTTGGTTATATGTCGGCGAAACGAATAGAGGCCAAGTAGGGCACCTTCAGTTATCGCCTGAGAGGCACTCTTGGGTGTTATGCCGCCCACTCCAACACCCAAGGCAATAGTGGCGGCGTCATCTATTCCCTTCTTTTGCAAGAAGCGGCAGGCTTCAGCTACCACTCCCCTAATTTTATCCAGAGTGAACTCTTGCTTCTTGCCCAGGCCTAAAATCACCACTCGTTCAGCAAACAGCTTTCCCAGGCTATGAATAATGGTCAGCTCACCGAATTTACCTTTAATCTCACCTTGACTCATAAGCTGGGAGATAGTTCCACCCAGAACATTATCTAAAGTAGCTGTATAATCATCAGGATTCTTTACCTTTTCAAAGAGGCCTACCATGACAGCGCTAGCTTTAACCTCAGTAACATCACCGCTTATAACCCTAATCTCCACTTAAATCTCCTTTCGTTTAAAATAATCTTAATTAATTTTAGCTGGCCTTTTAGCACCAGTCCGGTTCTGTGTCCACCACTTTTTCTTGAGAGATACAGGTAGTGATGTTGGCAAGAATAACTGCTTCATCTGCCATTTAAAGCTAAGGTTCTGTTCGGTAAGTAAAAGACACGGTTAGCGAATCATACATTAGGTCTTTTCGCAAATCAAAATATTAATAACTTCGCTAGAAAGTTACAGACACTTGACCACCGAGATATCTAAATATTTTTCCGTAAGCTCCATGGCACAAAACTGGCCGCACATACTACAGGCTGATCCAACCGTGGTATATTTATCGTGAACTTTACGAGAACGCTCCAAGTCTAAAGAGAGCTTGGCCTGCTCTTTCCAGTTGAGACTTTTTCGTGCCATAGACATTTCTCTATCCCACTTATCAGCCCCTTTGATTCCTTTGGCTATATCGCCAGCATGAGCAGCAATGCGTGACGCTATCACTCCCTGCTTTACGTCCTCCGAGTCAGGTAGCGATAGGTGCTCAGCGGGAGTTACATAGCACAGAAAATCAGCACCCGCGGCAGCGGCAACGGCACCGCCAATAGCTCCAGTGATATGGTCATAGCCAGTGGCCACATCAGTTACCAACGGTCCGAGGAGATAGAAGGGAGCATTATCGCAGATACTCTTTTCTAATTTTACATTGGTTTCAATCTGGTTCAACGGTAGATGTCCAGGGCCTTCAACCATAACCTGAACACCAGCTTGCCGTGCCCGCTGAACAAGTTCTCCGAGAGTAAGCAGTTCCTCAATTTGCGGTCGATCAGTAGCATCGCCCAGACTGCCGGGGCGCATACCATCACCAAGGCTTAAGGTAACATCAAACTGACTGGCAATCTCCAACAAACGGTCAAACTGTTCATACAGAGGGTTTTCACGTTCGTTATAGAGTATCCAGCCCATCAGAAAAGCGCCGCCACGCGATACTATATCAGTTACTCGTTTTTGCTGTTTTAATCGCGCAATAGCCTGGCGGGTTACGCCACAATGAACTGTTATGAAATCAACGCCATCCCGGGCGTGCTCCAAAATTGCAGCAAAAAGATCATCGGCAGTCATCTTGACTATGGTGCCATAATTATCTATCGCCTCAATGCCAGCTTGATAAATAGGCACGGTTCCTATGGGTAAGGAGCTTGAAGAAATTATGGCTCGCCGAATACCCACTATATCACCGCCAGTAGATAAGTCCATAACCGTATCTGCACCGGCTAGAGTAGCAGCCTCTAATTTTTCCAGTTCAGTGCTAGCATCGCCAAAATCAGATGAGTTACCGATATTGGCATTGACCTTGGTCTTAAGCCCGTGACCAATACCGCAAGGAACAAGATTTTTATGGTTGGTATTAGCCGGAATTACTATAGTCCCTTCAGCCACACATTGGCGAATCACCTCAACCGTTACCCCTTCACGCCAAGCCACCTGTTCCAGTTGCGGTGATACAATGCCATCTTTTGCCAATTCCAGCTGTGTCATATCCACTTCATAATAACAAAAACCAAGGGCTCGGGCTTAACTTAAGACCTTGGCCAGAAGTTACCGTCATTCCCCTAAGTCACGTTATCAAGTCTAGGTTCAGGGGTTGACATTAGAACGCCTATCAGCTTTTACGCACCCTTAGCGGTTCTCTCCTATGTTGTTCCTAAAATATAACATAAGATTGTTCAAAATGCAAAGTTCTGACATTGATTATTCCGAGTATAATTCGCTGAATCATATGCCAGTAGCTTTGTCAATTGATTACATTAAGGAATTCTACTCTGTAGCTATAACTGAATTGCTGCAGTTTGATCAATTCTATGAATGTCAATAATAAGCAGCAAAGAATTAATATTTGGATATTTAGCTGGATGCACGGAGGGTCTAATTCTCTTTAAAGAGCTTATGAGGGGAAATTTAAAATCGATCATAGATAAGCGCTATCCTTTAGAGCACATGGCCGAGGTGCATAAGTATGTTGGGAAAGAGGCGAAAAGGTAATCTAATTATAACTGCAGAGCATAGTGGCTGATTATAAAATGACTGCATGTATTAAAGTACAGCAGAACACCTCACTTTTGATACTCTGTTCTTTAACAAAAGATTCAATTTTAGAAATTTATGTTCACTTGCTCAGTGCAAATATTCTATCTTTAGCGCTTGATTGTAGTTTATGATGTTGAGATAATATCAATAAGACAACCATTTAGCAAACAGGTATTTATGGAATATCTTAAAGACGGAGCTAGAAAATTAGGAGTAAAGCTTAATTCTGCCCAACTTAAGCAGTTTCAAATGTACTATCTGGAGCTTGTCAGTTGGAATCAAAGGGTTAATCTTACCACTATAACTGACTTTAAAGAAGTGCAAATAAAGCATTTTCTTGATTCACTCAGTGTGACCATCGCCTTAAATCATCAGATAAACGATACAAAGATTCGCCTTGTTGACATTGGTACCGGTGCCGGCCTACCGGGATTACCTATAAAGATTGCTTTTCCAGCCTTAAAACTGATTTTAATTGAGGCTACAGCTAAAAAGGCAGCTTTTTTAGATCATCTTAAAGCTAAGCTGGGACTTAATGACGTTGAAATTGTGGTCGGCCGAGCTGAGGAAATAGCTCACGAGATCCGATATCGCAAGCAATTTAACATCGTGCTCTCTCGAGCGGTGGCACCACTACCGACCCTTGTTGAACTGGCACTGCCCTTTTGTACTATGAACGGCAGCTTCATTGCTCAGAAAAAAGGGGCAATTGATCAGGAAATAAGACAAGCAGATAAAGCAATTAACCTGCTGGGTGGCAATTTAAGAGAAATAAAAAGAGTCAACCTAAATGAATTTCTCGACGAGCGTTATCTAATAATAATTGACAAAACATCACCAACACCTGAGCAATACCCTCGCCGCTCTGGCATACCAGCAAAAAGACCACTGATATAAGTAAGTCAGCTTGCTAAGCAATCCCAACAATAGTAAAATTAGATTTATGGACAAGACCACCCAAACCGGCACCTGGAAAGTAAAGACCGGCCTCG
>CAJWSH010000002.1 GCA_913046255.1 uncultured Dehalococcoidales bacterium | reverse complement strand
GTTTATTCAAGTCATAGGTTATCTCAGGTGCAGCCATTTGCTGTTCTAGCTCTTGATAGTGTTTTTCCAGTCTATCCAGTCGGTCTAGCATGAAAATACCTCTCACTTGTTATTGTATCACAGCTTTAGACGATACTCTGGGTAAAGGAATAATAAGAATATCTATCCTCAGTCGTCTCTGAATCCTGCAGCATTCAGAATCTTCAGCTATTAGTGCTGGTCAAGTTCTCTCCCTAAACCACTTTTAGTCTTCTTTAGACTCTGGTAGGCATATTTTGCCTCGGCAATTGATGTTTCGTTGTCCAGAGTGGTGATGTCGCCGGTGCTCTGCCCTGAGGCGACTGCTTTAAGGACACGGCGCATGATTTTGCCACTTCTTGTCTTGGGCAAGGATTGAACAAAGTAAATTTCATTTGGAGTAGCCACGGGACCGATAGTTTGGCGCATGTGTCTTATAATATCTTTTCTCAAAGCCTCTGAAGGCGAGTTTTCCTTTTTTAGGGTGACAAAGAGGACGATAGCCTGTCCTTTAATAGCATCTGGCTGGCTGGTGGCAGCTACCTCGGCTACTGCATCGTGCGAGATAACAGCCCCCTCAATCTCAGCCGTCCCCAGGCGATGACCAGCGACTTTTAGTACCTCATCGGCTCTACCTAGTAGCCAGAAATAACCATCATTATCACGCATGGCAAAGTCCCCGGTATAATAGACACCCGGGAAACGCGACCAGTAGGCCTCTTGGTAGCGTTTGGGGTTGCCATAGATACCAAGTAGCATACCCGGCCAAGGCCTTTTTATTACCAGATATCCTGTCTGGCACGGAGGCAGCTCTTTACCATTAACATCAACCACCGCAGCATCAATACCAGGTAGTGGTAAAGTTGCTGAGCCTGGCTTTAGGGGTAACTGCTCAATCCCAGGGGCAGGTGATATCATAATACCTCCGGTCTCTGTCTGCCACCAAGTATCAACAATAGGGCACATTTTCCGCCCGATATTCTTGTAATACCACTGCCATGTCTCCGGATTTATCGGTTCGCCGACACTACCTAAAAGCTCTAAGCTGGAAAGATTGTGCTTGGCCAGCCATTCTTCTCCAGATCGCATAAACATCCGTAACGCTGTTGGTGATGTGTAGAGGATGGTAACCCCATATTTTTCTACAATATCCCACCAGCGGTCAATAGTGGGGTAGTCAGCAGCCCCTTCATAGATGACGATAGAGGCACCATGGGATAAAGGGCCATAGACTATGGAGCTGTGGCCGGTTACCCAGCCAACATCAGCCGTGCACCAGAAAACAGATTCTTCTCTTATATTAAACACCCATTGGTAGGTTGAATGACTATGTACCAGATAACCGCCAGTACTATGAATAACACCTTTCGGTTTGCCGGTAGTCCCTGAGGTATAAAGTATGTATAGTGGGTGGGTGGCCTCCATTGGTTCGGGCTCAACAAAGGATTCGGCGTCATCAAGCAGAGAAGAAAGCCAAATATCTCTACCATCAATCCAGGGAATTACTTCTCCCGTTCTTTTAATCACGATGACCTTTTTTACACACGGACAGAGTTTCACCGCCTCGTTGGTGATCTCTTTGAGCTTAACTATCTTGCCACGGCGGTAGCCACCATCGGCAGTAACAATGAGCTTTGCTTGGATATCGTTAACTCTATCGGCTATCGCCTGAGGACTGAAGCCGGAAAATATCACCGTGTGTACCGCTCCAATTCGTCCGCAGGCAAGCATGAAAACTGGTAGTTCTGGAATCATAGGCAGATAAAAAGCAACTTTATCTCCTTTACCGATTCCAAGCTTCTTAAGCACCGAGGCAAAACGGTTGACATCCCTCGATAAGGTAGAGTAGCTTAAAACACTGGTCTCACCATTCTCACCTTCCCAGTAGATAGCTACTTTGCTTTTCCGCCATGTCTTGGCATGGCGGTCAGCACATTGGGTGGAGACATTGAGCTTCCCGCCGACAAACCATTTGGCATAAGGCGGTTGCCACTCAAGGACCCTGTCCCAGATTTTAAACCAGTCCAGTTTTTGTGCCTGCTCTGCCCAGAATGCCTCAGGTTCTTCCAGTGAGCGGCGATACATTTTTGTATAGTGCTTGAGCGATCGTAGATAAATATTGGGCGGCAGGCAACTAGAACTATCCTTTTCTTTGGCATTAGTCATTTTTGGCTCGCTATCAAAGTGTTACTTCTAGAGAATTATGCATCTATCTATTGGTCTTTACGAGACTTATGGTTGCATTATTTAGCTAACTGTAGTCCTTGGCCAGATTTTACTCCCTGGTTTTAATTTATGACCACTGGCTACGGTAACATTGTCCCCTAGCACCGCTTCTTCCACAATGCTGTCATCACCAAGGCGACAGTTTGAGGCAATAATTGAACCCTTTACTTCAGCTTTCCTCCCTATATTAACTGCTTGCCATATAATAGCTTCGGTAATTACTGAATCATCCAGTATTACACAACCAGGGCCAATGACTATCGGCCCCTTTAGCTTGACGTTCAACCCAACAGTGCAGCTACTGCCAATTACCGCCGGCCCCGCTATCTGAGCTGTCGGGTGAATATGACACATCTCTCCAATGATAACCTTCTTATTTGATGGAAGGCTATACTGGTTGCTCTTGCCGTTGAGCAAGTCTTTATTTAGTCTGAGGTATTTTTCTGGAGTGCCTATATCTATCCAGTAGGCAGTGGAAGGATAGGCATAGATTGGCTCGTCATTTTGCAGAAAGAGTGGGAATAGCTCATGCTCAAAGCTGAACTTAGTCTGATATGGGATATATGCTATAACATCCGGTTCCATGATATAGGCACCGGCATTTATCATATTGGTAGTTACCTGGCTCCAAGAAGGCTTCTCCAGAAATCGCGTTACCCTGTCTTTAACATCAGTTTCTATTAAGCCATAGCTGGTGGGGTCATCAACCGGAGTGAGGGCAATGGTTATTTTTGTTTTTCTCTGGTGGTGGGAATCTAGCATAGCGGTAATATCAAGGTCGGTAATGATATCGCCGTTTAGCACCAGAAATGTCTCGTCCAAATAACTTTCAGCGTTTTTGACTGCTCCAGCTGTTCCCAACGAGGTCTCTTCCAAGACATAGTTGAGTCTGACCCCGAACTGAGAGCCATCACCAAAATAGCCAGAAATCGGTTGAGCTAGGTGGCTCAGCGCCAGAGTTATCTCTTTTACGTTATGATGCCTGAGATAGCGGATCACATGCTCCAGAAAGGGCGTATTAAGCACTGGCACCATAGCCTTTGGTGTATTTATGGTGAGTGGTCTAAGTCTGGTGCCTTGCCCACCGACCAAGATAACGGCTTTCATTATCACTCCTTAGTCAAAAGAGTATCTCTGGCAACGGTATGGTGTTTTTCTGAAACCCCATAGTATATAATAACAGAGCCAGTTTTGGAAAGTCGTTGAATATGATTTTGGCCAAACTTGTCGTCTTGGAGACTCCATAATTTAACTAATTGCACTATGGCGGGATTAAACTTATAATAGGCTAGTAGTCCAACTGTTTAGAAAGGAGTGAAATTGGAGAAATGCCCCCCATAATTTCGGTGATTGGTAAATCAAATTCAGGCAAGACAACCCTTATAGAAAAACTGATAGCAGAACTAACGTCCAGAGGTTATCGAGTAGCTACCATCAAGCACAGCCATCATAATTTTGAAATAGACCAACCGGGCAAGGACAGCTGGCGTCATCTCCAGGCCGGGAGCGAGGCAACAGCTATTATTTCCCCGAACAAGATTACACTGATGAAGCCGGTGGCAGAGGAGCTTACTACCAGTGATATAATCCGTCTTTTCGGTGAAGATTATGATATTATACTTACTGAGGGTTTCAAGCAGGGCAAGTCACCTAAGATAGAGGTTCATCGCCGGGAGATCGGCCCGCCCTTCGACACCGTGAGCAAGCTTGTGGCGATTGCTACCGATGAGCCCTTACAGACCAAGACCTGCCAGTTCTCACTAGAAGATGCCATTGGTTTGACCGACCTGTTGGAGCAAGGCTTCATAAAACCCCAAAGAAAAAGATTCACTCTTTACATAAATAATGCTCCTGTAACCTTGAGTGCCTTTCCCAAAAAGATTATCGGTAATGTTCTGCTAGCTATGGTCTCCAGTCTGAAAGGGATAGCACAAATAAGAAGCCTTGATATTTCTATAAGAAGACAGACGTCTAAGACCGATTAAGCTATTTACCATCTTGTTTTAATAAGAGGTTAACTGTTCTTGGCGAAAAAGAAGGTAGAAAAACTGAAAGGCAAATTTACTAGGCGACAGCTTTCTAGATGGCAGCAACAGAAGAAAAGACAGCGGATTATCGTTAGTATAGGTATTTCTGTCATTGCCATTGTCACTGGACTTGTCATTGCTGGGCTCTACTACGGGTGGTATATTGTTGAGCATAAGCCACTCAAGCAAACCGTAATTGAAGTAAACAGCACTAAATATAATATGGGTTATTTTATTGAAGCACTCAAATATTACACCCAGGGCCAGTCTGCTCAGCATGTTGAGTCCTTACTTGAACCAGTATTAGAAAGCATTAAGCGTAACGAACTCATCAGGCAGAAAGCATTAGAATTGGATGCCATCATTAGTGATAGAGAAGTTAATGATGAGCTAAAGCGTCGTGACCTGTCTCATAATCAGGCAATTAGTGACATAGTGAGAGCTCAGCTCTTACTTGATAAGTTGAGACAGGAGTATTTTGAGCCACAGTTGTCGTTATCCACCGAACAGAGGCAAATAATGGCTATGTTTTTAGAAAGCCAGAGCCAAGCGGTCGAGATAATCGCCAGACTCGAGGCTGGCGAAGATTTCCACCAATTAGCCGGCGAGCTTTCTCTGGACAGTCTTACCAAGGAAAATAATGGTGACCTTGGCTGGCAACCCGAAGGGGTTCTCACGGAACTGCTTAGTACTTCGGTACTTGAGAATTTTATCTTCAGTTCCGAGATAGGTATATTAAGTCAGCCGTTATATGACGACGAGAAACCCAAGAGCCTTGGGTACTGGCTGATGCAGATCTTGGAAAGAAGAGCGGACTCAGAAGAAGCTCATGTCTGGGCAATCCTGCTGGCCAGTGAGGAGGAGGCACAGAGTGCAAAAGCCAGACTTGAGGCTGGCGAAGACTTTGCTCAGCTGGCAAATGATCTTTCCCAGTTACCCGGCGCTGATGAGAATTCTGGTGACCTTGGTTGGCTCACTATGGATAGTATGAGCCAGACCGTTTCTGATTTTGTTTTTGATTCTGAAACGGAGTTGGCTATAATAAGTGAGCCCATTCGTGATGAGACGACCTCTACTAGCGGCGGCTACTGGCTATTTAAAATTGTGGGTAGTGGCATAAAAAAGATTTCTGATGAGAACAGAGACTTGCTGATGACGCAGGTCATCAGTGATTGGCTAGTATCGCTCATAGGGGATTCGGAAAATGAGGTTATAAGCTATCTGGATGATGAAATGAGGGCATTCGCAGTGGACAAAGCCTAGGTAGAATAAAACCAATTCAGGGGTATAAAACAATGAAAAAGCGAAGCATTGGTATTGGCTTAATGGGACTGGGAGTAATTGGCAGTCAGGTAGCTAGAGTGTTAGTGGATAAGGCAGAAATTCTGGCTCGGCAGACTGGCTGCCCCTTAGTCCTCAAAAAAATAAAGGTATTGGAGCTGGATCTGTCCCGGAAGCAGGCGAAAGAAATGGGGCTTCAGCTTTTTACCACTGATGAGGATGCATTTTTTGCCACACCTCAAATGGATATAGTTATTGAGGCAATCGGGGGTGAGAATCCGGCGCGGCAATATCTGAGAAGGGCACTTTCGACTGGTAAGCATGTAGTTACTTCCAACAAGGAAGTTATTGCCAAGTATGGGGCAGAATTAACGACTTTAGCTCAACAAAATGATGTTGGCTTGCGTTATGAGGCCAGTGTCGGTGGCGGTATTCCCTTAATAGCTCCATTTCAGCATGATTTGATAGTAAATTATATAAATGGAATCTATGCCATAATAAACGGGACTACCAATTATATCCTCACCAAGATGTCGCAGGAGGGCACGGACTTTGACTCGGTTCTTAGCCAGGCACAGAAACTGGGCTACGCCGAAGCTGACCCCAGAAATGATATAGAAGGAATAGATGCTGCCTACAAACTGGCTATCTTGGCCTCTCTAGCCTTTCAGAGCCAGATTCGACCCGATGATATTTACCGTGAAGGAATCTCGCAACTTGATAGCCGAGATTTTCGCTATGCCAAAGAGTTAGGTTTTGCTATAAAACTGTTGGCTATAGCTAAACGGAGCGATAAGGCAATTGAAGTCCGAGTTCACCCGGCTTTTGTTCCTCAAGACTCTTTTCTGGCTAATGTTGGCGGGGTTTATAATGCGGTTTTGGTTGATGGCGACCTCGTGGGTAAGGTAATTTTCCTTGGTGAGGGAGCCGGCCCCCTACCTACCAGTAGTGCTGTTGTCGCTGATGTTGTCTCAGTAGCGCGAGATATTATCTCTGGCGTCGGCTCTAGAGTTATACCACAACCTGAGTCAGATAAAACTATCAAGTCGATGGCTGGGATCGAGATACGCTACTACATTAGAATGAATGTTGCTGACAAAGTTGGAGTCCTGGCTCAAATTTCTCAGGTTTTAGGCAACCATAATATCAGCATTTCTTCAGTTATTCAGAAAGAGACTGATGCTGCAAAAGAGACGACTGAAATTGTTATCATGACTCATCCAGCAAAAGAAGCGGCAGTAGCACAGGCCCTTTCGAAGCTTAAAACACTAGAGGTGATCAAGGAAATTAATAACTCTATCCGAGTTGAGATCTAAACCAAATGACTATGATAAAAGCTGGAGTTTTAGTTAGATATAAAGACTTCCTGCCGATTACGCCTGATACCCCTCTGTTTACGCTGGGTGAAGGGGATACCCCTCTGATCAGGTCTCGTCATCTGGAAAAGGAGATTGGCTGCAGAGAGCTTTATTTCAAACTGGAAGGCTGTCAGCCTACGGGCTCATTTAAAGACCGGGGCATGGTAGTTGCTGTAGCTAAAGCCTTGGAAGCTGGCAGTGAGGCAATAATATGCGCTTCTACCGGCAATACCAGCGCCTCGGCAGCAGCCTATGCTGCCTACTCAGGGCTTAATGCTATTTTCATTATCCCTAAGGGTAAGATTGCCTTGGGTAAATTGGCTCAGACTATTGTTCATGGGGCCAAAATAATTGCCATCAATGGTAATTTTGACCAAGCTCTGAAAATTGTGCTGGCTCTAACCCAGAAACACCCGATAGCACTGGTAAACTCCATCAATCCTCATCGCATTGATGGACAAAAAACGGCTGCCTTTGAGATTGTAGATGCTCTGGGTGATGCCCCAGACGAACTTTTCATTCCGGTGGGTAACGCCGGCAATATTACTGCCTACTGGAAAGGATTTACCGAGTATCACTTGGCAGGCAAGGCAAAAAATAAACCTCGGATGATGGGTTTTCAAGCCGAGGGTGCTGCCCCTATTGTCCGGGGGCATCCTATTTCGAAACCGGAGACTATTGCCACCGCGATACAAATTGGCAATCCGGCCAGCTGGCAGAAGGCGATTAGCGCTCGTAATGAATCTGGTGGTACTATTGATATGATTAGTGACGATGAGATTATGGCGGCTTATCGGCTTATGACGACCAAAGAAGGTATCTTTGGCGAGCCTGCTTCAGCGGCTTCTTTAGCCGGGCTTTTAAAGCTTGCTCGGGATGGGGTGAACTTTAAGCAAAAGCAGGTGGTCTGTATTATCACTGGAATGGGGCTTAAAGACCCTGATATTGCCGTAGGATCTAGCAAAAAGTTTCTTGAGCTTGCGGCTGACCTTCAGACTGTTGAGCAGGCTTTAGGTTGGGGTTAATAGCTAGCATTAAATAAAATAAAAGAAAAAGGCCCAAAAATGACCAAAGAAATCAGTGAGGGTATAGGAGCATTTTATCACTACTATCCTAGACTGACTGTTGTAGTTACTGCTCGTGCCGGAGAAAGAGATAATGTCATGGCGGTAGCCTGGCATATGCCAGTCTCCAAGAACCCACCCCTCTACGCAGTATCCATTTCACCTAAGCGCTTTACCTATGAGCTTATTTCAAAAAGTGGAGAGTTTGCTATTAATTTTCTGCCAGCCAGCGAAGCTGAGCTGGTTGCTGCAGTGGGTGGCAGTCAAGGTAAAGAAATTGACAAGTTTGGGATGTTTAAAATTTTAAAAGATCGGTCACTCAAGATAGCGACACCCATTCTGAGAGCGGCTTATGCTGCCTATGAGTGCAAGGTGGTTAATGACAATCTTTATGGCGACCACAGATTACTGGTAGGAGAAATTATAGCCGTGCACTGGCATGAAGAGGCTTTCACTGAGAATACAACGCTTAATTTAGAAAAAGTCAGCCCGACCCTATATCTAGGTAGTGACCAGTATCTCGATATATCGGAGTGCACCGTGAGGACGTTGGATAGAGAGGCTTGCATCAGCTATTTAAAAGATTAGACTATAACTATTCTTCTGTTAACAAGGTTATAAAGGAGCGCCTAGATGTTTGATGAAGCGGTTATTCCAACGAAGGAGCACTTAGATGTTCAATGAAGCGGCAATTAAGACAGCTATAGAGTCTATCATTAAGGCGGTTGGAGAGGATTCCAAACGAGAAGGTCTGGTCGATACCCCTGCGCGCGTGGCTGAGATGTACACCGAGCTCTTCATGGGACTGGGGAAAGACCCCAGTGAGGAGTTAAAGGTTGCTTATGAGCTGGGACATCGGGAGATGGTGATCTTGAAGGACATCCCCTTCTATTCCATGTGCGAGCATCATCTTTTGCCGTTTTACGGTGCAGTCCATATAGGCTACATTCCCAATAATGAAGGTAGAGTGGTTGGTATCAGCAAGCTGGCTAGAGTGGTAGAGATTGTTTCTAGGCGCCCCCAGATACAGGAGAGAATGGCTACCGAAATTGCTGATGCCATTGTTTCGGGTCTTAAACCAGCTGGTGTGGCGGTGGTTATTCAAGCTGAGCATCTGTGTATGATGATGCGCGGCATAAAAAAACCGGGGACAAACGTTATCACCTCGGCCTTAAGGGGTAACTTTCGTCACCGGGTGGCCAGTCGGGCCGAGTTCCTGTCGCTGATACAGAGTAAGTAGCTCAGGATTCTCCCATAATCTGGACTACCACCTGCCTTGAGCGGGGGCGGTTGTCAAAGTCCACTAGGACGACCTGCTGCCAGGTGCCTAGTGCCAAGATTTTGTCCTGGAAAGGGATTACCAGTGAGGCACCTAGTAGCGAAGCACGGACATGAGAGTAACCGTTGTCATCATCCCAGGCGCGATTGTGATTATAAGAAATATTGTCGGGGGCAAATTGCTGCCACATTTCCTTAAAGTCAGAAACTAGACCGGGCTCAAACTCAATAGTGGTAATTCCAGCTGTGGAACCGGCAACAAACAGGGTTACTGCACCACTATCTATTTGGGCCTTAACTACCCGCTTGGCTACCTCATGAGTAATGTCAACAATATCACAGTACCCCTTACTTTGGAAGCTGATTCTATCGGTAACTATCATGAAGCACCTCCTATTAATATTATTTTGTTATAAGAATAAAGGAAGAGAGTAAAGGAAGAACGTCTTGGCAAGAGCGTATTAAAAGCATAATAGAGCCAACGAATATTAACGCTATGAGGAAAGTAGGCAATAAAATGATTAGACTGGAATCATTGGAATTTGAGTTATTAGATGTTATGCTTGGCTCCATAGTGATTATTATGCTTTTATTTACATTGAGAGAACCAAAAAAATAAAGAGGTGGGGGCTTATTGAGAAGTAACAAGTGTTCATCACCATTTTATATATCTACTAGTTCATCCCAAAGAATATCGTTTAAGTTAAACACGGGGCCATCTGTACATACTTGCTTTAGCCCCACTTTTGTCTTTATAGTGCACCCGTAGCAGATACCCAACCCACACGCCATCCTTACTTCCAGTGAAATCTGGACCGGTTTATCTTTGAGTTCCAACATCTGTGCCATTTTCTTATACATTGGGAGTGGACCGCAGGCAAAAATCTGGTCTGCTTGATCAACATATTGGGGGAGAAGATCTGTTATTTTACCTCTGTAACCGACCGTGCCATCTTCGGTAGCTGAGACCAATTTAATTTGTGAAGAGATAGGCAACCTTTTGTTATCTGTCGTACCGTAAAGAAGCGTCACTGAGTATTTTTCCTTTAACGCTTCTCTTGCCAGAAAATATAAGGGAGCAATGCCAATGCCTCCTGCTATTAATAACATATTTTTAGTTGTGGATTGAGTTGTAAATCCGTTACCCAGTTGTCCGAATAGTTCTATCGTATCGCCTTTCTTACGCCGGGACAACCAGTTCGTACCTTTACCGTCTGCCAGTACGACATAGAAGAGGGCAATACCTTTATCATTGACCTGATGGATACTAAACGGACGCGGCAGAGTACATTCTTCACCACAATTGACCATAACAAATTGCCCCGGCTTTGCTTCAGCAGCTATTTCAGGAGAATCCAGCCACATGAGCCATGTGGCCAAATATTTTGGTCGCTCATTGAGACAAAACTCTAGAAAAAGTTTCTCATTGGATATTACAGTTGCCAAAACCTGTTTCAATCTGACTCCTTTTTCCAGTAGTCTGACAGCGGTTGGGCATTATAGGACTGGCTGCCATTAGCTAGTGCCTTCACTGCCGCTTTAGCGGTATCAAGAGAGGTAAAACACGGAATGCGCTTTTCAGCGGCTACTCGACGAATCTGAAAGCCGTCCCTCAAGGGAGTGCGGCCACCGGTAACAGTATTCAGGACACCATCTATAGTACCATCTCTGATTATATCAATAATATTAGGGTGCCCCTCATTTAGTTTTTTACTTATCATTTTTACCTGAAGTCCGGCAGCTTGAATCATAGCTGAAGTGCCTTCGGTAGCATAGAGTCTGCAGCCAGCTTCGGAAAACTTTTTGATTACAGATAGTGCTTCCGCTTTATCTCTATCGGCAATACTGAAAAGAATTGTTCCCTGATGTGGCAGCATCAACCCCGCTGCCAGCAGTGCCTTGGCCAGAGCGGCATCAAATGTGTAATCAATCCCCATTACCTCACCGGTAGATTTCATCTCCGGACCAAGGTAGGTATCAACCCCCATCAGTTTTGACATGGAAAAAACAGGAGCTTTAATGGCGATTAGCTTCTTACTAGGCAGTAGTCCGGTTGTGTAACCTTGCTCCTTTAAGCTGGTACCCAGCATAACCTTAGTGGCGACATGAACCATCGGCACTCCGGTTACCTTAGAAATAAACGGTATTGTGCGGCTGGCGCGGGGGTTTACTTCTATTACATAGATAGTTGAACCACCATTTGTTCTGTCAGGAACGATGACAAACTGAATATTCATCAGTCCTTTAACCTTGAGTGCCAGTCCTATGCGGACAGAATAATCAACAATGGTCTCTATCTCTGACTCGGTCAAATTAACACCAGGATAGACAGCCATAGAATCGCCACTATGTACCCCGGCCCGCTCAATATGCTCCATTATGCCGGGAATAAAAACGGTCTCGCCATCACCTACTGC
Source organism: uncultured Dehalococcoidales bacterium (assembly GCA_913046255.1). Lineage (GTDB taxonomy): Bacteria > Chloroflexota > Dehalococcoidia > Dehalococcoidales > ARS1013 > ARS1013. The sequence continues at coordinate 20,303 of CAJWSH010000002.1, read as the reverse complement.
ATCAATCTCTACTTCATTTCCCTCAAGGTATTTATCAATAAGGATGGGGTGGCCGGTGTCCAGGTCCATAGCTAGTTTCATGTAACGTGCCAGTTCATTGTCGTCATGGACTATCTCCATAGCCCGCCCACCGAGAACATAGCTTGGGCGTACCAGTGTCGGGTAGCCTATAAGCCTAGCTATATTGAGGGCTTCATCAACAGAGATTGCTCCTGCCCCTGGTGGTTGGGGAATACCCAGCTGAGCGAGGAAATTTTCAAAGCTGCGCCTATCCTCCGCCAGATCTATAGTCTTTGAACTGGAACCTAAGATAGGCAGGCCGCTGCGAAACAGGGGGCCAGACAGATTGATTGCTGTCTGGCCCCCGAACTGAACTATTGATGGTAATAACGTATCTGTTTCCGCTCCATTTTCATTCTCAATAATATCACGCAGACTTTCTTCATCCAAGGCTTCAAAGTAGAGGCGATCCGAGGTATCAAAATCTGTGGATACTGTTTCTGGATTGGAGTTAACCATAATGCTCTTAATGCCCGCTTCTTGCAAAGCCCAAGCAGAGTGGACACTGCAGTAGTCAAATTCAATACCCTGAGCAATACGAATCGGCCCGCTGCCAATAACCACCGCTTTGTTTCCCGGCTGGGGTATCGCTTCGTTTTCCTGCTCGTAGGTGCTGTAGAAGTATGGGGTAGCGGCATCAAATTCGGCGGCGCAGGTATCCACCATCTTATAGGTCGGTCGGATATCCCAGTTGTATCTTAGTTGTCTCACCTGCTCCGGCAATCTGTCAGCTAGGGTACCAATCTGCTCATCAGAAAAGCCAAGCCTTTTTGATGCTCGTAGCAACTCCGGCTTAAGTGGTTCTACCAATAGCCTCTTTTCCATATCTACTATGTTTTCCAGTTTATCCAGAAACCATAGATTAATCCCAGTGCGTCCGGCGATTTCTTCAGCGGTTATTTCCCTTCTCATAGCCGCCATTATTGCCCACAGCCTTAAATCATTGGGCTTTAATGGATAATAATTAATATCTGTACCTAGTTTCCACTCGAGGTCTTCCCAGAGAAGTGAGCGTTTGCCGAACTCAAGAGAGCGAACTGCCTTTTGGAGGGCAGCTTCAAAAGAACGATCGATAGCCATTACTTCACCGGTAGCCTTCATTTGGGTACCGAGGATACGGTCGCCAAAAGCAAACTTGTCAAACGGCCAGCGAGGAATCTTAACTACCAGATAGTCCAGCGTTGGCTCAAAGGAAGCCAGCGTCTTTCCGGTTACCACATTAGGAATTTCATCAAGCCGTTTACCGGCGGCTATCTTGGCTGCCACACGGGCGATAGGATAGCCAGTGGCTTTGCTGGCCAGTGCTGAGCTTCGGCTGACACGAGGATTTACCTCAATCACATAGTAGTCGCTGCTATCGGGGTCAAGGGCAAACTGAACGTTACATCCCCCTTCAACACCCAGCGCTCGTATAATCTTTAAACTAGCGGTCCGGAGCATTTGATATTCTTTGTTGGTCAGTGTCTGGCTAGGGGCGACAACAATGCTATCGCCAGTGTGTACCCCCATCGGATCAATGTTTTCCATATTGCATACTGTAATGCAGTTGTCAGCAGAGTCTCGCATTACCTCATATTCAATCTCCTTCCAGCCAACTACCGATTTCTCCAAAAGCACCTGAGTGATGGGGCTAGCCACCAGCCCAGCATCTGCAATTCTTTCCAGTTCCTTAACGGTGTTGGCGATACCTCCACCCGTCCCCCCTAGCGTATAGGCCGGGCGAACAACTAGGGGCAGACCGATTTTCTTTGCCACTTCTATGGCTTCTTTAAGATTAGTCACAGTAGAGCTTTCTGGCATCGGCTCGTCGATATCTGTCAGCATCTGCTTGAATAGCTCACGGTCTTCAGCCATTCTGATTGTCTCTATCGGTGTTCCCAGACTCTTTACATTGTACTTATCAAGCACACCGGCATCAGCTAAATCAACAGCCAGATTAAGCCCGGTTTGACCGCCGAGGGTGGGCAGCAATCCATCGGGGCGCTCGCGCTCAATGATGCGGGTCACTATATCCACTGTCAGCGGCTCAATATAGACAGTGTCGGCAATGCCCTCATCGGTCATGATAGTCGCCGGATTGGAGTTAACCAGTACCGAGGCTACTTCTTCTTCTCTCATCGCCTTACACGCTTGAGTACCGGCATAGTCAAACTCGGCTGCCTGTCCGATGACAATCGGGCCTGAGCCAATGATTAAGACTTTAGATGGTTTCAAATTTATTTCCTGCTCGTGGCCTTAATACTTTTGATATTTTCGTTTTTGTTAATTCTTTAGCAATCGCGATAAAGGTTCTGTCTATACTCTGACGTGCGAATGGTTTATACGTTAATCTTGCTTTGTTTGATGGGAAATTAACCATTTTTTCTAACAGAACATTAATTATTTCTAGAAAAGCTTCTCAGAAACTGAGCAACTCATCCACTTGATTACTTCTTCTTATCACCATTTCTATTCCTCCTATTCAGGAGAGTTTAAGAGAGGTAAAGCCTTTCTTTTCTATAATTCTCCTTTCCTCCTGAAGGAAGGAAATACAAGGGATGGAGTTACCAATAAACAGTCGTATAGTCCCGCAATCACTTCGTTATCCTTATCATCTCCAGAAACTCTTGAAATAAATAGGTATTATCCAATGGGCCAGGGGAGGCTTCGGCGTGGTATTGGATAGAGAAGATTGGTAACTCCTTGTGGCGAAGACCCTCCACTGTGCCGTCGTTTAAGTTGATATGGCTTACCTCAAGTCCACCTTTTAGGCTGTCAGGAGAAACGGCATAGCCGTGATTCTGAGCAGTAATGTGGATTCTGCCGGTAGCCAAGTCCCGTATCGGGTGGTTACTACCGTGATGACCGAATTTAAGCTTGAAAGTCTTAACGCCAAAGGCATGGGCAATCAGCTGGTTACCCATACAGATACCCATAATCGGCTTTTTGTCAACAAGTTGTCTGACTGTAGTCACAATATAATCTAGCAATTGAGGGTCACCCGGCCCCGGGGAAAGTAGAACGCCATCTGGTTTTAATCTCAGGATATCCCTGGCAGAGGTGCTAGCCGGGACAGCCGTTATTCGGCAGCCTAGATAAGAAAGCAGGCGCAGAATATTGTATTTCAGGCCACAGTCCAGCACTACTATGTGATAGGGAGCCTTTGAATCATCCAGTTCTAGTCGCCAATGATAGGGAGTGTTGGTGGTAATCTGCTTGACATAATCAGTAGAACCGTAGCTAGGCATTTTCCTTAGTTTTTTCAGGGCCTGCTCGGGTGTCTTATCGGAGGTTATTATGCCCATCATCACCCCTGCCGAGCGGAGTTTACGAGTAATAGCACGGGTATCCACGTTAGAGATACCTGTAATACCATTTTCAATCAGATATTGGCGAAGACTCTTGGTGCTCTGGTAGTGATTGGGTTTGGAACACTCTTCACGGACGATAAAGCCCCTTACCTGAATTTTAGCCGATTCAAAGTCTTCATTATTTACGCCGTAGTTACCGATTAAGGGATAGGTGGGCATCACAATCTGCCCGGCATAGGATGGGTCGGTTAGCATCTCTTGATAGCCAATCATACTGGTATTAAAGACCACTTCGCCATGAGCGTCAGCCTCAGCGCCAAAGCTATAGCCATAAAACACCGAACCATCTTCTAAGGCCAGAATTGTCTTTTTATCTATTTGCCCCATCTCCTATTTGCAAAGTCTTGTGTGGCAAGCAAACCTTTGTTCCCCTCTCTTGGGAGAAGAAAATATTTTTATAAGATAGATCTCGTCTCTCTAAAACTCACTATACTAGAGACTATGCTTTTCTTTGTTTCTCTTTTAAAGTAATAGAGCTGTCTTTGTAAACCAGTTTCCCTTGATATATGGTTGCCATGACCTTGCCTTTTAGCTTTTTGCCATTGAGTGGTGTATTTTTACCTTTGGAGGCAAAATCACTGGTATCTACTATCCACTCTCTGTTGGGGTCGAAAATAGTCACCTCAGCTGAGGTATCAACTTCCAGTGTACCTAGCTTGCCATATTTATTACCAATAATCTTGGCTGGCTCACTGGTGAGCTTGGTAATTAGTATAGCTAGAGTTAGCTCTCCAGCATGAACCAAGCTCATAAGACTACCCAGTGCTGTTTCTAGGCCACTGATGCCGAAAGGAGCCGTGGCAAATTCTGAGAGCTTATCATTTTCGGTATGGGGAGCATGGTCAGTAGCGATAATATCAATAACGCCCTCTTTCAGCCCTTGAACAAGAGCTATAATATCTCGTCTGGTTCTTAAGGGCGGATTTACCTTGGCATTGGTGTCATAGCCGATTACCTTTTCCTCAGTCAAGGTGAGATGATGAGGAGTAACCTCAGTGGTAACCCTGACGCCCTTCTCTTTGGCGCGGCGAATAAGCTCAACCGAGCCTTCGGTTGTAATATGTGCAATATGCAGCTGGGCACCGGTGAGGTGAGCCAAGGCCAGATCGCGGGCAACTATACTCTCCTCGGCAGCAGCCGGTATCCCGCAAAGCCCCAGTCGGGTAGCTATGATACCCTCGTTCATCAGCCCATCCTCACTAAGAGTAGTATCCTCACAGTGGTCAATAATTGGCAGAGAAAAAGCAAGGCTGTATTCCATTGCCTGACGCATCAGCCGTGAATTCTTTAGTGGTTGACCATCATCGCTGAAAGCAATTGCCCCGGCTTGAACCAGTTCTCCCATCTCAGCCAGTTCTTTTCCCTCTCTGCCTCTGGAAATACAACCAATAGGAAGGGTACGGATGACACCCTCGGTGGCCGCCACTTTTTTTACATAATCTATAGCAGCTCGGTTATCCAGAGGTGGACTTGTATTAGGCATACAACAGATAGTGGTAAAGCCACCGCTGGCAGCGGCCTGGTTGCCGCTGGAGATGGTCTCCTTCTCCTCAAAACCGGGCTCTCTTAAGTGGCAGTGGAAGTCGATAAAACCAGGGCAGACAATTAGGCCTTCGGCATTGAGAACATCGTAATCTGAGCTGGATGGGCTAGCCTGGCCATTGCTCAACTCCAAAATTTTGCCATCTGAAATTATCAAATCGTTAGTTTCATCTATCCCTTGAATAGGACTGATTATACGACCACCCTTAATTAGTAGTGGCCTTATCATCGCCTGTTGCCTCTAGCTAGTAGATAAAGTAAAGCCATACGCACTGCTACTCCGTTTGTTATCTGCTCATTTATGACCGACTTGGGTCCCTGAGCTACAGCTAAAGAAATCTCAATGTCCTCGTTTACCGGACCGGGATGAAGAACTATGGCATCAGCCTTAGCTTGAGCCAGCCTAGCTTCGGTAAGCTGATATAGTTTCACATACTCGCGAATACTGGGCAACAGTCCACTTTGCTGCCTTTCGTGTTGCAAGCGTAGTGTCATAACCACATCAGCTCCGCGAAGAGCCAACTCAATTTCAGGCTCAATGCGGACTCTGGGGAAATGATGCCCTACTATATCTAAACCAGCGGGTAAAAGGGTAAAGGGGCAGCATACACTAACCTCAGCTCCCATAGCTGTTAATCCCCAGATATTGGAGCGAGCAACTCGGCTGTGTTTAATATCACCGATAATAGTCACTTTGAGTCCTTTAATGCTTATCTTATGCTCACGGATAGTGTAGAGGTCAAGCAGTGCCTGAGTCGGGTGAGCATGCCAGCCATCACCGGCGTTAACCATATTTGCCTGCATGTGTCTAGCGGCGATATAGGGGGCTCCCGAATGAGAGTGCCGCATAACTACTATATCAGCTCCCAGTGCTTCAAATGTCCTAATGGTATCAACTAAGGATTCACCCTTGACGGCGCTACTTGCTTGAGCGCTTAGGCTTATCACATCAGCACTCAAATTCTTGGCTGCCAGCTCAAAGGATGAGCGGGTACGGGTGCTGGACTCATTAAATAGGGTAATCACTGTCTTGCCGCGAAGAGCGGGCACCTTTTTAATCGATCGGGACAGCACTTCTTTCATGGCATCGGTTGTTTCTAGAACAAGCTCTATTTCTGCCGGTGTAAAATCATCAAGGTCAAGTATATGGTGGCGGCACCATATCGGTGTTGTCTCTAACATTTCTGATTTTACTTCTCTTGCCAGTTTATCCTTTTGCCTAACTTCCCCCATGATTCTCCTCCTTAACCGGCGGCCTGAGAATAATGGCTACTTCGTCTATGCCATCAACTTCCTTAAGATGAACCTGTATCTCCTCATCTCTGGCGCTGGGCATATTCTTACCGATATAGTCAGCTCTTATCGGTAATTCGCGGTGACCGCGATCAATAAGCACCGCCAGCTGGATAGCCTGTGGGCGTCCCAGATCAATAAGAGCGTCCATAGCTGCCCGAGCACTGCGTCCGGTATAAAGAACATCATCAACAAGCACAATTACTCTATCTGAAACGCCTATAGGGATATCAGTGCTTTTAACGATTGGCTGAAGGTCAAGTGAGAAAAGGTCGTCTCTATAGAGACTAAAGTCCAGAGCGCCAACTGGAATGAGAGCTCCCTCAAAGCGTTCTATATTGGCTGCCAGTCGCTTGGCCAGAGGTACACCGCGCGTACGCATGCCAACCAGTATCAGGTGTTCGGTAGACTTATGGGATTCAATGATTTCGTGAGCAATACGAGCCAGTGTTCGCCTGATATCTGCCGCCGTCATTATCACTTTATTAGCCATAAAAATAACCCCTTACTCTGGTCGGCAAGAGGTCTCACTTGTTGATTCAATTCCCTTGCCGGCCTCACAGAACCAGCTTAAAGGTGTAACTGTATTCTATTCTTAACTCTTGCAGATTATACCATATTGAATAAATTATAGCAATACTTTATTAATAAGAAATGCAAAAATTAACCCTTGGTCTATAACAAATCATAGTGACTACTCGTTCTGAAAATGTTATAATTAGAGATAGTTAATATGGATATTTTAGCAAAGCTCAATCCGGCACAAAGGGAAGCTGTAGAGCAGGTGCATGGTCCAGTTTTAATTTTGGCTGGCCCTGGTAGTGGCAAGACTAGGGTTATCACTCATCGAGTGGCTTATCTGATTAAGATCTGTGGCATAAGCCCCCGACACATCATGGCCGTTACCTTTACCAATAAGGCGGCTAGAGAGATGAAGAATCGTTTATTCGGGGGAAGCGAAAAAGACCATACCACTCCACTGCTTACTTGGAGTATGCGGGATCAGATTACGTTGGGCACTTTTCACGCCATTTGCGCCCGTATCCTACGCCGTGATGGCCGAGCTATAGGCGTTAACCCCGACTTTGTTATCTATGACGCCGAAGATCAGCTCAAGCTGGTCAAGCGAGCTATCCAAAATGTAAATCTTGACCCTAAACAGTATGCCCCACCTCTGGTTCGCTCACGTATTTCCGCCGCTAAGAGCCAACTGTTAACACCTAAGGACTATATTGAGCAGAGTATCAGTTATCTTGATAAGGTAGTCAGTTGGGCCTATGAGCGCTACCAGCAATTGCTTACTGAAAATAATGCCCTTGACTTTGACGACCTATTAATGAAAGTTGTTGAGCTATTCAGGAGCCATCCAGAAATTTTGGCCGAATATCATGAAAGGTATCGCCATATCATGGTGGATGAGTTTCAGGATACCAACCTTACCCAGTATGAACTGGTAAGGCAACTATCAGGAAAGTATCGTAATATATGTGTCGTTGGCGATCCCGACCAGTCAATCTACTCGTGGCGATTTGCTGATACGCGTAATATCCTTAATTTTGAGAAGGACTATCTCGATACTAAAGTGGTGCTATTGGAGCAGAACTACCGCTCAACCAAGAGGATTCTGGAGACAGCATCCTCAATAATCTCAGCCAATGGTGAGCACAATCCCAGAAAGCTGTGGACCGATAATAAGCCGGGGGAACTAACTACGATAGTTGAGACCTATAATGAGCAAGAGGAAGCTCAGTTTGTAATCAGTGAGCTTAGCCATCTAGTTGAGCAGAATAAAGCCCATCTAAGCGACTGTGCCGTGATGTACCGCACCAATGCCCAATCAAGAGCTCTTGAGGAGATCTTTATTCGTAAGGGCACTCCCTATAAGCTAGTAGCCGGCACCCGCTTCTATGAGCGACGAGAGGTTAAAGATATTATCGCTTACTTGAGGATTATCCAGAATCCTAGCGATAGTATCAGCCTGCTAAGGATTATCAACGTTCCCCCACGTGCCATAGGCAAGCGCAGTATAAGCAAGCTTTCCGATTGGGCAGAGTCTCGAAAGATATCCTTATACGAAGCATTAAGATTTATCGCTCTATCTAATGGCAATCAATCCGAAAGCCCCAAGTTGCCGTTTAACCATCGCACCACTGTATTGCTGGCCGGTTTTTTTGACTTACTTGCAGAGATTATTACCAAAAGTGCTGAGTTTAATATGACCAAGCTGTTTAACTTGGTGGCAAAAAGCCTGGGTTATAAGGAGTATATACTAAAAGAAACGGATGGGGAGGAACGTTGGGATAATATTCTTGAGCTAGGTAGTGTTGCCAGTAAATATGACGACTTAAAACCTCGAGAGGGGCTGACTGCTTTTCTGGAAGGGGTGGCACTGGTATCTGATCTTGACGGGTTAGATGATAGTATTGGCGCCGTAACCTTGATTACACTGCACCAGGCTAAAGGCCTGGAATTTCCAGTGGTCTTTATTGTTGGTATGGAGGAAGGGATTCTGCCGCACTTCAGGTCTTTTGATATCCCGGAACAAATTAAAGAGGAGCGACGACTCTGCTATGTTGGTATTACCAGAGCCAAAGAACGAGTGTACTTGGTACACGCCTTTCGCCGCCGCCTGATAGGCCTAAGCACTGCAAACAGCCCGTCGCGTTTTCTTGAAGATATACCACGACACCTGATTTCTGGTACTGAGGTGCAATGGGGCGAAGTAAGGCAGCCAATAGGCAAAACCTACCCCTTGGCTAGTGATTCAACTTCTGTTACTATTATTCCCGAATTAAGTCCTGGCAACCGCGTCCGTCATAACCAGTTTGGCGAAGGGCTAGTAATAAGTTGCCAGTCAGTAACTGACGATAATGAGGTGCTGGTTGCCTTTAGAAGAGTGGGGCTGAAAAAGCTCCTTTTAAGCTTTGCTAGACTGGAGAAGGTAGAATAAATGGCATCGAAAAATTCAGACCAATACAATACAGATATAGAACACTTGATCGATAAGGATTATAGCAAGCGTAAGAAAGCTGCTGATGAGATTAGATCTGGAAAATTTACCTTTACATACGACCCCTCTAAACTAATAGATGAATTTCTGAAAAATGGAAGAAACGCGAAGGGCAAGATATTCTTGCCATTGAAGAGTGATTATCATTACATCATAGCGGATAACCTTCTGATGTCCACAGAAATGTTAAAAGAACATAAAAGGCTAACACACAAATATCCTGAGGCAAAGGAATTATTCGAGTCTGTAAAGATAGTTATGAAGAGTTTTTGGCCTACAGGTAATGCGATAAAAGACTATAAGTTCTACAGAAGTTTTCTCAATTTCGATATCGTCGAGTTAGCAAAAAAAGTGTCAATCGAACTCCCAGTAACACATGATGCAGTAAAGGAGTTCATTGGGCACGACAAGGTAGATATAGATATAGCTATTCCTAGAATGATGCATGAATATAGCCGTTTTTTTGAACTTTCAGAACCTGTGATAAATCTTGTTAGGATAGGGTTAGAGCTTAAACGAGGTAATACTTCACCTGACAGACAATATGAATCTTGGCAAAATATAAGAATTCTGAAATCTGATCCAGACTGTGGGCCATTGTTTGGCTGCCTAGACGAGCAAATTAGACATGCAGATATTCGTATCTCTAGACGTGCAGACAAGGTAGCCCGCAAAATCTATCTGGCAGATGCAAGGAGTGGCAAGAAACAAACTGTAGAAACCTATACATTTGATGAATGTTCGAACATGTTAGATCTGATGCTAAATAAGTTTTCTCCAGTAATCTTTTCGAGCGTGTTACTGTTCAGCGTTACAACATTAATTCTTCTTCTAGTGAGTCATGAATATAAGCAGCTCCTGCTGGCACTCGGACGTTAGAGAAAACCACCCTGTCCAATATCTATCCTCGCGGCCAACTGATTATAATTCACATAACTGCAGAGAAGCTTAAGAGGCAATTCGATCAAGTTTAGTCTTTCTAAACCATCATAACTGCGACACCATTATACCCTCTTCATTTCAGGCCAGATAGGATCTCCGTATAAGCCTCAGGAGACGGCTAGGCCATGGTTCCAAGATCCTGATCAGTCTGAAAATGAGGAAGGCGGTCGCCGCCCCGATGGCTGCTCCGGCCAATATATCAGAAGGATAGTGAATGCCCACATATATCCTTGAAAAACCGAGGATGCTGGCAAGAAATAGAAGAATTATTCCAGCCTTCTTATCGGCTAAAAGGATAGCGATGGCGATGGCAAAGACTATAGCGGTAGAATGAGACGGGAAGGAAGAGTCGGTCGGGAAGTTCGGCAAGAGGGGAGAGTCGATCGGCTGGTAGAAAAGTAGATTGGTGGGAAGTTCGATAAAGGGGCGGGGATGGAAATAAAAGAAGTTGAATATACCAATGATCCCGGTGGCTATCCCTAGGCTTAGCAAAGCACCAATTACTGCCTTCTGATTCTTCTCCCGCTGGTGAATTTCCCTAGTCCCGAACCAGAGAGCCAATAGAACAAGGCACGAGCTTACAATAAAGAAGTAATCATTGGCTATTCCCTTTAGGAATTCGTCAAGGAGGGGTAATTTACCAGCGAAGCCATTAATCCAAAGAAAAAGTCTTTCATCGACAGACATCATTGTTTTCTACCAAACCGGTGTCGAAGCGCTTGGAAAAAGGTTACTTCCTTTAAGGCCTCAAGTCCATCCTGTTGAGCGTAGTTTCCTTGCAAACGCTTTTTCTTGAGCAACGATGAGGTCGCTAAGGTGAAGATAAATGCTATAGTGAGGGCAAGCACAAAGAAGCCAAACTGCTCCCGCCCTTGGATTACCCCGAAGGGATTCCTCAAGTGCCAGGTAAAAAAACCGGCCAAGGTTGGGCCAACAGTGGAAGCGGCAAAAAGATAACTATAAATCTTGCGACTAAAAAACGAGACTCCTATCAGATCATTATAAGCCGCCACAATCTGAAGCACCCCCATAATTGCTATGAATACCAAACCAAAATATTCCAGAGCAAGCCTAGGCATCATTTGATCCATCTGTAAAATCATTTACTCTTTAAAGAGCCTTACTCCTGTCAGGGCCTTTCAATTAATTCCCACCTTACCATGCCATTCTCAATTAGCTGGCGTATTTTCCTTTCTCGTTGAGTAAGCTGGCAATTCTTCCCCGTTTTTATCTCTAGAATAACTATCTCCTGAGGATCATCGCTGGCCAGACCAGGGAAGACAATTAGGTCTATGGGGCTGCCGATAAATCGGGCTTCGGTAGGGTCATATTTAAACTCCGGCAAATAGGGAGCTAACTGCTCTGTAAACTTGCCACCCAGAACTGCTCGGCTCTGGCTAATCGCCTCTCTTTGAGTTCTTTCCTTCTCCATTTGCCAAAGCTGAAGCTTACTCTCTTGCCATCTATGGAATCTATTTTCAAACTGCCATCTGGTAATAAAGTAAACTAGGAGTACCAGAAAAACGACAGCGGTCAATGCAGCTATAATTAGAAGAGTGGTTTGCATTATAAATCTACCAGATATTTATTTTAGCACCTATTTGACCGGGTTTTAGTCGTCACTTTATCCCACTTAATATGTAGTCGGTAATCTGCCATTTGGATTCGAGTAATCCACAAGCTACAGCACATAAAACCGTGTGTTGTCCAGCGACCTCTATCCGCTTTTTATGCGGCTCCACATACTTTGGCCCAGATCTAGTTTGTCTGAAAATTCCCTCTTACTCCACTCATGCTGGCTTTGGGTAGTCTTAATGATGTTTAGTAACATTATGTATCACTTCTTTTTGGTTTGACCAGGGGGATACCGGCGACACATAATGGGCAATTCGATGGTGTATAAGCTGGTGTCGCCGAGCGAAGACAAGAAAACAGTGGTACCCCGAAGTCTTGCTCTTGCTCGGAGCGATCAACCAGTACCCCAATGCCAATAACTTTACCACCCTCTTTGGCTATCAAGTTCACAACCTCAGTTATTGATTTGCCAGTGGTAAGAATATCATCAACAATAAGAACTCGCTCACCAAGACCAATGCCAAAGCCTCGCCTGAAAGCCCTTGCCTCACCCTTTTTTTTCTCAGCAAAGATACCTCGTGTCTCTAGCTGTCTGGCTACTTCATAAGCCAGAATAATACCGCCAGTAGTCGGTCCGACTACCACCTGGATTTCTTGGCTGGCAAAGTGAGTAGAAATCATGTGGCAGAGCCTAGAAGTCATGTCAGGGGATTGCAAAATACAGAACTTTTCCCAATAAACAGGAGAATGCAGTCCGGAAGTAAGCTGAAAATGTCCTTTAAGTATTGCCCCTGATTTAACAAAGATTTCCTCTACATTACTTATCAATCTCATCTCCATAAATCTACCTCTGATAAGAACAGATAGTCGCTCATTGACCTGGCGATTATCAAGATAGGCGAGTAGTTAGGTGCTAATCCCCATTTACTTGGCGGCCAGATTGATAACCAGGCTTTGCCAATAATATCCTGTCGAGGCACTGTCCAGCCGGCACGAGAATCATCGCTGTTATTTCGGTTGTCACCAAGGATAAAATATTCATTGTTTGGTATTTTTTGCCTCTGAAAAGAATGACTGGACAGATCTTCGATGTATGGTTCATCTAGTTGTGAATCATTAATATATACTATTCCGGTCTTAATCTCAATAGTTTCACCAGGTAAGCCAATGATACGTTTAATGAAGTCTTTGTCTTCTGGGTTATAGGGATTTGAAAATACGATGATATCGCCTCTTCCAGGTTCATAAAACCTATAAACGACTTTATTTACTACAAGTCGTTGCCCGGAATGAATGTTGGGCTCCATACTATTATACTCTACGTGGTAATTTGGGAATGTGGCTTGAATCAGGAAAAAGATGATTATAGCCAGTACTAGCATAACCAAAAATTCACGAAGAAAAGCCTTCACTTACTAATCCTCTCTTCCAGATTTAATCCCAATTATACCCCATTCGTCTTTATCCTACCAGCGCCGCTATTTTGGCAAATTTCTTTGCAAATGTGTAACTAGAGCTAACTAAATTCATATCTCTTCGCTACACATTGTATAAGCATAATAAATCCAAGAAACAGAAGATAGAGTATGTAGATATTCAAGTATTTGATTTGCTTAGTGCGCAAGCATATTTTTACAAACATAATTTGCTAAGATTCTCCCTACCAATACTACTTGCGATGTGGTAAGGTTTAGATTCAAGGCGTTGTTACAGGATGTATTCTTATAGAAGGCGAGAGATAGTTAGAGCTAATAAAAATCACCACTTTTATAATACTCGAATCAAAAACTACAAATAAATAAGATTAAAGGGAGAAGCAAAAAATGAGGAACAAAAAATTATTACTGAGTGCTGGACTGGCATTGGTGCTGGTAATAGTCGGTCTGGCTGGCTGCAGCTCGGGCGGTATCAATCGGGGAGAAATTATTGAAGAAATAAATGTAGGTACCCAGCAGGATGGCATCTGGGTTTCTGGGACGGGAAAAGTAACTGCTGTCCCCGACGTGGCTATCCTAAGCCTGGGTGTTGAAGCTCAAGCGATTACAGTGGCTGAGGCACAGGCTCAAGCAATCGAAGCTATGAATGCTGTGATGGATGCCCTTGATAACTACGGTGTTGCCCCAAAAGATATTAAGACTCAGTACTACAATATCTATCCAGTGCGGACATGGGATGACGGCAAGGAGACACTTATTGGCTACCGGATAACCAATGCTGTTACTGTAAAAATAAGGCAGATAGAGAATATCGGAGGTATTATTGATGCTGTAACTGTCGCCGGTGGTGACCATACCAGAATAAGCAGTATCAGCTTCGCTGTGGATGACCAGTCAGCTTATAAAGTGGAAGCTCGAGACAAGGCAATGGCTGATGCCAAAGCCAAAGCAGAGCAACTGGCTGAATTGGCCGGTGTCACTCTGGGTAAGCCGACCTATATCGCCGAGAGTGACGATTATAAGCCTGTGCTTTATCGTGATTTTGACTTGATGGAGGGATCTTCTACTGCTGCTACGACATCAATCAGCCCGGGGGAGGCGGAGATTAGCCTAACGGTCCAGATGGTCTATAGTATTAACTGATAGCGCAGGCACACTTGGCTTTAGCCAATTCAACGGCTAATTTGCACTTTCCAAAAAATAGATGCTAGAATGAAAGTATGGACTATATGGCGCTGGCGCTCTCTTTAGCGAGCTTGGCGCTGGGACAGGTAAGCCCCAACCCGGTGGTTGGTGCAGTGGTGGTTAAGAATCACGTGGTCGTCGGGCAAGGCTATACCCAGCCACCCGGGTTCCATCATGCTGAGGTAGTGGCTCTAAAGAAGGCAAGTGAGAAAGCCAGAGGCGGCACAATGTACACTACCTTGGAGCCATGCTGCCATTATGGCCGAACCCCACCATGTTCTCAGGCAATCATTGCCGCCGGCATCACTGAGGTTCATATGGCAATGCTTGATCCAAACCTTTTAGTTGCTGGTCGCGGCAAGGATGAGCTGGAAAAGGCAGGTATTAAAACATTTGTTGGTGAGCATGAGCAAGAAGCTCGAGACCTTAACGAAGCCTATATTAAATTTATCACCACCGGCAGACCTTTTGTTACCGTCAAGTACGCTATGAGTCTGGATGGTAAGATTGCTACCAGAAGCGGTGATTCTAAATGGATTAGCGGTGATAATGGCAGGCATTATGTCCATAACCTGCGTTATGAAAGCGATGCTATTATGGTAGGAGCAAATACCATTTTGGCTGACGACCCTCATCTCACTGCCAGATGTGCTAGTGGCCGGGGAGGAACAGTCAGAAAGCAACCTCTTCGAGTAGTTGTTGATGGCAAAGGACGTATACCCCACACCGCTCGGGTAATTGAAGAACCGGGCAAAACACTTCTGGTACTAGGCCAGCCATCTAAATCTAAGGAGATAGCTGCTTTTGTCCAGGCCGGTGCTGAACTACTAGAACTACCATTACTGGCAGAAGGCCAGGTAGACCTAGAAGAATTGCTCAAATTACTGGGCGAGCGTGGGATTACCAGTGTTCTAGTGGAGGGTGGTGGCATTCTCATCGGTTCTCTGTTTGACCAGGGACTTGTGGATAGAGTGGTTGTTATTATTGCCCCTATCATCATCGGTGGGGAAAAGGCAAAAATAGCAGTCAGCGGTAGAGGCGTCAATAAAGTGGTAGAATCGTTTAGATTAAAGCGCGTTAGCGTGAAAAGGTTCGACCCTGATTTAATGATTAGTGGTTATGTGGTTAAAAAGGGCGAGGTTAATCATACGGTCTTAGCCAAGGAGAGTATGTGTTTACCGGATTTATAGAGGAGATAGGTAGAGTTACCTCTGTGTCATCTAATAAGCTGGTTGTTGCTGCCAATAAGGTTCTTAAAGGGATGGAGCCGGGTGATAGTATTAGTGTCAACGGGAGCTGCCTGACAGTAACTAATCTCAACTCTAATTCATTCTATGTTGACATAATGACAGAGACACTAAAGCGAACCAACCTTGGCCTACTTCATGCTGAGGATAGTGTCAATCTGGAGCGGTCGCTAACTCTAGGCAAGCCCTTAGGCGGGCATTTAGTTCAGGGCCATGTAGATGCTACCGGTAGGGTGGTCTCAGTGAGACAAGAGGACGAGACAACCATGATGAGATTTGAAGCTCCTTCCGAAGTGACGCGCTACGTAGTAAAGAAAGGGTTTATTTCTGTTGATGGAGCCTCTCTTACCGTGGTAGCTCAAGATGCCAGCTCATTTGAGGTGGCTGTTGTTGGTTATACTCAAAAAAATACTACCCTTGGCCGCCGGCAAGTGGGAGAATTGGTTAATATAGAGGTAGATATTATTGCCAAATATGTGGAACGGTTTAGCCAGACGGACACTGCTGGTGTAACATTCGATTTTTTACAAGAGCATGGATTTGTAGCATACTAAGCTGGGCTGTTTGATTTTAAAGAGGTGAGTATGGGGCTATCAAGTATTTCTGGGGCTATTGAGGACATAAAAGCGGGCAAGTTCATTATTATTGTTGACGATAAGGGCCGAGAGAACGAGGGTGATCTGGTCTTTGCCGCTGAAAAGGTTACTCCGGAGGCCATCAACTTTATGACACGCCATGCCAGGGGGCTTATCTGCCTGCCCGTCACTGGCGAGCGGCTTGACGAATTAAGGATTCCCCTGATGGTGGAGGATAATAGCTCAAAGTTTTCTACTGCTTTTACTGTGTCCGTTGAAGCTAAACACGGTGTAACCACTGGCGTCTCAGCAGCTGATAGGGCAGCGACAATAAAAGCCATGGTTGCCGGGGCAACCAAACCCGAAGACTTAGCCCGCCCCGGACACATTTTCCCGCTACGTGCTAGAGAAGGTGGTGTCCTGGTGCGGGCCGGGCATACTGAAGCCATAGTTGATTTGGCCCGCCTTGCTGGTCTTTATCCGGCTGGAGTTATCTGTGAGATCATGAATGATGATGGTTCTATGGCCCTGTTACCTCAATTGGAGATAATGTCACAGAAGTACGAGATTAAGATTGCCACTATCGCTGACCTTATCGCTTATCGCCGCCGTCATGAAAAACTGGTGCACCGAGTAGTCGAAGCCAAGCTACCAACAGATTACGGCGATTTTATTGCTATTGCCTATAAAAGTGATATTGACCCTGATGAGCACTTGGCTCTGGTGATGGGAGATATATCTACTAGAGAGCCGGTGTTAGTCCGAGTTCATAGTGAATGCCTTACTGGCGATGTCTTCGGCAGTCTCCGTTGTGATTGTGGTGAGCAAGTTAAACTGGCAATAAAGGCTATCGCCCAAGAAGGACGGGGTGTCTTACTTTATATGAGACAGGAGGGACGAGGCATCGGTTTCCATAATAAGATTTTAGCCTATTCTCTCCAAGATAAAGGGCTAGACACTGTAGAGGCTAACCTGTCTTTAGGCTTCAAAGCTGATCTGCGAGACTACGGAATCGGCGCACAGATTCTGGCTGACTTGGGTTTACACAAGATTCGACTGCTTACAAATAATCCTAAAAAGGTGGTCGGCATGGAAGGCTATGGACTTAAAGTGGTGGAGACGGTGCCTATTATCATCCCGACTAATCCGCATAACCGTCATTATCTGGAGACGAAACAGAAAAAACTGGGGCACCTGCTGGAAGTACCGGAAGTAACCGAAGGCTAAGAAATTTTACAGTAAGGAGAAGACAATGAACAAGCATTTTGTCGGTGGGTTACTAGGTGAGGGACTAAAGTTTGGGATAGTCATTTCCCGTTTTAATGAATTTATTTCAGGGAAACTACTTGACGGGGCCGAAGACGCTCTTCTCCGTCATGGTGTCAGCAAGGATGATATAGATATTGCCCGAACGCCGGGCGCACTTGAGATTCCATTGGTAGCCTTAAAATTAGCCCAGACTGAAAGGTATGATGCTATCATCTGTCTCGGTGCCGTAATACGCGGCGGGACACCTCATTTTGATTATGTGGCCACTGCGCTAAGTAAGGGAATTGCCAAGGTGGGCCTAAAGACCGGGAGGCCAGTAATTCATGGGGTAATTACTGTCGATACCATGGAGCAGGCCATTGAGCGGGCTGGTACCAAGATGGGTAATAGGGGTTTTGACGCTGCTGTAAATGCCATTGAGATGGCCAATCTGCTAAAAAGTGTGGATTAGTTGCCAAAGGAATAGCTCTTTCAGTCGATAACCTTGTAAACCGTGTCGCCTCTTCTTACCCGTTCACTAACCTTGATGCCGATGGCATCACCCGCCTTGGCCTCGGTGACAGGAGCATTGTTAATCTGTATTGAGTCAACGGTTAGCTCGAAATCAGTGGTATTACCCTTGATGTGGATTTTGTTCCCCTGTTGTAGATTGTCGCTCAAATCGATGCCGGCAACCACAGGGTGAGCAAAAAAATCAGATACTGTTCCGACTTCCACTTCAGGCATCCTTTTTCCTCCTTTCTGCTTGAACTACGAATTAGTATACGTCATACTTCTGGTTTAATCAATAGCCCAAAGTTAATTTTTTGACATAGTTCTTAAACTCTCATATAATTAGTCAGTCTTACAGACTGCAGATGGGGGGGGTAACTTTGCCTAAGAAAGATAACTCGAGTGGCAAAAAACAAGAACTGGAAGCACGTGTTTTGAATCTTCAACAACACTTGGACATATTAGACCAGCGGTTGGATAATATTGATTCAGTGGTTACCGCCGTTACCGAGCGAATAATGAGCCAACCTATTACCCTAAATATCACATGCCCCAGCTGTGGGAAAAATATAGAGATTGCCATCATAGGCAACAAGAGACCGACGACTTAATCTGTCTATACTAGTCCTTTAAGGAGGTAAGAATGGAGATAGTAGCTGCAATTAACAGGACCAAGTATGATGTCTTCCGCTGGCGCTATGAGCTCAGTATCCCAAAGAAATTGGTTATGGCAGTGGGTATGGCTGCCCTTACCGGGCTGGTAGCCCAAATAAGCTTCCACATTCCTATCACTCCAGTGCCAATAACCGGGCAGACCTTTGCCGTGCTCTTGGCCGGTGTGCTTCTGGGAAAGCGGTGGGGAGGTGTTAGTTTGGGCATTTATGGCGGGCTAGGCGTGATTGGACTACCCTGGTTTGCCGGATGGTCAAGTGGCATTGGTGTTCTCACTGGTGCCACCGGGGGTTATCTCATCGGTTTCATTTTTGCCGCCATTTTCTTGGGCCATTTCACCGACAAGTACGTCAGGTCGAGAAGCTTCCTGAGCATGTTCGTGCTCATGCTTTTCGCTAACTTTGTCCTAATCCACGGGCCGGGATTACTCTGGCTGAACTCCTTCGCCTACGAGGCGTGGCCGGGAGCCTCAGCTCTGGGTCTCGGACCTTATGAAGAGAGAGGTCTTTTGGCTCTGCTCATGGTGGGCACCATTCCCTTCGTCGTTGGTGATATCGTTAAAGCTGCCGCTGCGGCTGTTATTGTGCGCGGAGTGACACCCAAACAGGCCTACAATGGTGAGGTAGATAAGGATAAGTGGGCGAACTGGCGCATCCCTTAGAGATTCGGGCTCATCATCTCCTATGTCTGCTGGGTTTCCGAGGTTTAGGTTATAGCCTGGAATTTACAAAGAAGATGGGGAAGGTAGCTGAGGAACTACGTGTAAACTCTACCTTCCCCATAACTATTTTAACTGAGTGTGATGTTATCTGCGCCTCGTGTCCCCACAATAAAGATAATAAATGCTGTAAAAAGCCATATTCTGAATTAAAAGTGAAAGCTCGAGATTTGGAAGTGCTGCGGAGAACCGGTTTGACAACAGGGACTCATATATCACTTGGTACTATCTGGGCAAGAATAAAAAAGAGGTTAACACCAGAGGATTTAGTTTTAATCTGTCAGGGTTGCGAATGGCTGGAGTTAGGCTATTGCGCCAAGGGGCTGGAAGTATTGGAGACCAGTTAATCTGACATTATAGATAGCTTGATTGCGCCGAATTTTTCTTGTAAAATTTCTATCTAGTGGGCGGTTAGCTCAGTTGGTTAGAGCGCTGCGTTGACATCGCAGAGGCCACTGGTTCAAATCCAGTATCGCCCACCATGTCTACAGTTTGCATAATAATTTTCTGCCATTAGTCTTAAACGAGAGTACGGAATTTCTAGACGATTGGACTGTGGTATTACCATACTTCATATTGAAGTAGCTACACTTAATTATGAGATGCAGTGTAGCTGTAATTCTTGGAACATCCTTTGGCGGCCAAGTATTTCGTGGATAACACAAAAGGGGAATCCATAGTGTAATACGTCTATCATTGTCGATATTTTATTGAGGTATTATCAACAAAATGCTAACTCTCCGAAATTATTTAGAAGATTACTAGGCATGAACAACCAGTTGATGGAGAGCTAATAGTGATTTGTGGTAGAATGAGATTGAAGGTTGCAAGGAGGAGGAAGATGAAGTTTAAAGATCTGTTTGGAGGGAGTAAAGAGTCTAAGGTTAAGGCCAAGGCAGAAACAAAAGCAAAGCCTGCGGTTAAGGCCAAGGCAGAA
>CAJWSH010000001.1 GCA_913046255.1 uncultured Dehalococcoidales bacterium | reverse complement strand
CGCCAGAGCCTCCGCCTCTTCTCCCCCTCGTCCTAGTACAAAAGGGTCACCTCCCTTAAGTCTTACCACTATTTTACCCTCTTTGGCTTTTTCTACCAACAACTGGTTTATCCCACGTTGTTTTTTAATGTGATAAGAGACGGTTTTACCCACATATATCCGTTCTACTTCGGGGCGGGCTGATTCCATAAGCCTCTCGTCCAGTAGATAGTCATATATAATAACGTCGGCTTTCTCAAGACAGCTAAGCCCCTTCACCGTAATCAGACCGACATCACCCGGCCCAGCGCCTACCAGATATACCTTCCCTTTCTTCACTTAAGCCCTCATCTCGGGGATAAATTTGGAAGCTCCCATTTCCAGTAGCTTCTGTGCTAGCTGGTTTCCTATTTGCTCAGGAGTGGTGGGGCTACCTTCCTCTGAAGCATACAAGATTCTTTTGCCCTCAGCCTCAGCTACCATTCCGGTAAGGTTTAAGGTGTTATCATTAACTGTCCCCAAGACAGCTATCGGGGCACGGCATCCGCCATTTAAAATGCTGAGAAAGGTCCGCTCGGCGACTATACTTTGCCAAGTCAATTGGTGATTAAGAGGTAAGACAAGCTCACCAGTTTCTTCGTCATCAACTCGTATCTCTATCCCCAGGGCACCTTGCCCTGCTGGTGGTAGAAAATGCTCCAAAGATAAATACTCAGTTATTCTATCTTGCCAGCCCAAACGAACTAAGGCTGAAGCCGCTAATATCACTCCGTCAAGTTCACCAGAGGACACCTTAAGTAGACGGGTATTAACATTGCCTCTTAAGGGGCATACTTCCAAATCAGGGCGATAGGTTATAAGTTGAATGGCACGTCTGATACTGCCGATACCTATTCTTGAGCCAGGAGCAAGTTCGGCAAGCTTTCCCGCACTTGAAACCAGAATATCCCGAGGGTCAAGCCTCTGAGTCGCCGCTGCCAGATAAAGCTTTGCTGGGATTTCGGTGGGCATATCTTTAAGGCTGTGCACAGCTATATCAACCTTCCCGTCAAGCAGGGCTGCCTCCAGTTCCTTAACAAATATCCCGACCCCTGTTACTTTATCCAGAGGAAGACGGTGATTGCGGTCACCTTCAGTTGCTATCTTCTTTATACTGAACTTTAAGTGGGGGTTGGCCTCTCTTAGTTGGGCCAATACTAACTCGGCTTGAGTTATGGCAAGTTGGCTAGCCCTGGAACCAATAATAGTGCTCTTGTTCACTCTGGGTCACTCACATTCAACTGGAAAAGTTCGTTGACTATCTGAGCATAATCATTCCTGCCATATCCAGTTTTCTTAAGATATTGTATCGGGTTATTGAGCATCTTGGTTACGATTGCCTTGGTCATGGCTTCTAAACTTGCTATCTCCTCATCAGAAAGTCCTCGCAACTTCTTAATGGTCAAGTCTAATTGCCCCTGGCGTATATCTTCGGCCTTTTGCATCAAAGCACTGACTACTGGCCTTATCTCTAGAGCTTGCCACCAAGTAATAAACTTATCTAATTCAGCCTTTACAATTTTTGTAACCCTCTTGATTTCGCGTTCTCTCTGCTTATAATTCAAAGTTGAAGTCTCAATAAGGTCATCAATACCGTAAAGGAAGACATTGTTGATTTGCTTCACTCCGGGCTCCACGTCACGGGGAACAGCGATGTCAACGATTACCAGAGGACGCTCAGAGCGGACCCTCATAGCTGCCTCCACCTGATGCTGTTCCAAGATAAGATGAGGTGCACCAGTACAACTGATGACTACATCAGAAGTAGCTAACTTACTCCCCAGATTATTGATGGTAACCCAACTAGCACCCAGTACTGCCGCAAGAGCCCGAGAGCTTTTCTCAGAACGAGAGGCTACAATTATTTGAGAAGCTCCTCTCTCTCTGGCTGCTTTAGCTACCAACCTTCCCGCTTCACCAGCTCCAATGATTAGAATCTTGCAGTTAGTCAAGTCGCCAATAATCCCTGTTACCAAGTCAACTGCTACTGAACTAATGGAAATGGCATTCTTACTGATTTCCGTTTCTTCCCGAGCACGTCTACCGGTTACAATAGCGTGCCGGAATAAATTGCGTAATGGTAAACTCACCATTCGGGTTTTCTCAGCGGTTTCCAGAGCACGCCTAACCTGACCCAAAATCTCAAATTCACCAATAATCATTGAGTCAAGCCCACTAGCTACACGAAAAAGATGCCTGAATGCGATCTCGTTCTTACAGAGATAAATATGGGGTAAGACATCTGTAAAAGAGCCATCTGTCAAGGCATTCAGGAAGTTGAAGCTGGCCTCCTCAATAGATTGGCCGTCACCACCCATGGTATAAACTTCGGTCCGATTGCAGGTAGAAAGGATAATGCCATGAGGTGTATGTTGGCGTAGTAGTAATAGACTATCCTGAAGTTGTGGTATGCTAATAGTCAGCCTCTCAAGAAATCTGACTGGCGTGGTGGAATAATTTACGCCTACTAGGCTGATATGCATATCGACTAGCTCCGTCTCATGTTTGCGTTTGTCTAAGGCGCTTCAGATTGGTGAGTAGGGTAACCTTAGCTTTTTCTCTCTGACCGGCCCGCAGCATCCGTGTCAGCCCATCGAGGTCTATGGCCTTCTGCCAGATATCGCTATTAAACTTAATTCCTTGTTCCTTAAGTTCTTGACGAGCTTCACCAATTATAAGAGCTAGTAAAGCATATTCGTCTCCAAAGTCCTTTTCCAAGCTAGTCCGAATTTTCCGCGCTAGAGCAGGGCTCCTGCCATCTGTAGCGACAGCAATGGTAATAGCTCCGCGGCGCAGATAAGAGGGGGCGATAAAATCAGAATGCTCCGGGGCATCTACCACGTTAATCAGGATTCTACTCTGTCTCGCATCATCGGCCACTTTGTAATTTATCGTGCCATCATCAGTGGCAACAATAGCCATAAAAGCACCTTCAAGATCTCCGTTATTATAGCCTTTTGGTAATATCCGTATTATTCCTTTCTCTGCCATCTGAACTAGCTCTGGGCAAAAGTCAGAGCTGATAACCTCAACCTCAGCCTCATGCTCAAGAAGCGTCTTTACCTTGCGTAGAGCAACCTGACCACCACCCACCACCACACATTTCTTACCGCTAAGACTTAGAAAAATCGGATAATAGGGTGATACATGGTTACCTTTTCTCATAATAAGTATTTTATCCTTGTCTTTTTGAACTTTTTCACACTGAACAACAAAATATATTTATTTAGCCCTTATTCTACCACACCATTCTTCGTGCAACTTATACCTCTGGCAATACGGGGCACATCCTAAGATTGCCCAAGAGTGTCTCGGTTACTCTAGGTATAGCGATTACCTTAGATATTTGTTCATACACGTCACCATGGCTCTAGGAAGCGGCAGCTAAACGCTTTGACGGGGCCTTCATCCTCAGCTATAATGAGGCTATTGAAAAAGTTGGTTAGCTATCCATTAGCTATTTTTGTCCATGTCTATTCGACGAAGGCTCTGTAAGATCTGATTTAACTTCCAAAAGCAACTCGGAGGGGTGTCCGAGTGGCCTAAGGAGACGGTCTTGAAAACCGTTGTCGTCGCAAGACGACCGTGGGTTCGAATCCCACCCCCTCCGCCATTATGAAGCTAAAATACCAGTAACTCTAACCTAAAGAGTGGTGTGCTCTATGAGAGCAGTGTTCGGGATCTACTCTCTTTTCCTTTTTGAGACAACGCCCTCCTAGACTTCTTCTCGGTATCGGGTTGCTTTATTTGGTCTACAAAGAAATTTGTTAATAGCGACCTACCAAATTTTATTGATACACCAACCAATATCTGAAAAATCCTAATTAACCAGCCAGTACTGGATAGAAGTAGCGCAAGCAAAGACAATATTACTATCTCTAATACGCCCATTTAAATGCTCAGTAAAGTTTGATAGTTATTATTATACAGCACTCTCAATGGGGTAGGTCACTCCTAAATTATACTCGTGCCAATATATTACTGGTAAAGATTTCAAATTTTTGGACGAATTTGTGGAAGAATGGTATCAGTCATAGTGAAAATCAGGCATAAGTCACAGCATACATACTACCAACACCCGAGCTGGCAACTGTAAATTTTCAAATTCCGAAGGTTAGCCACATCCGCAATTGCCATTGGAGTTGACTTCAGCTGTTCAGCTAGATCAAATACATTGGCACATGTAAGTTCATTGATCTCCTTTAAAGCGTTAAGTCCGGAGACAATCCTATCATCGACATTCTCATGAGTTGAGTTATCGTGGATAGTCTTGTCTACCTTAAAGCATCCGGTTTGACAATTTGTGATGCGAATACCAAGTCTATCAATCATTTCTCCAACAGCAATTTTAGGAACCTGAGTCTCTTTTGCAATTTTAAAAGCCACGGCACAGGGTAAATAGCCGCCTTTTAATGATGCTTTCACCATGTCTTCCAACTGACAAAGTACTTCATTGGAAAGATTTCCAGGATTTTCTTGTAGCTGAATTCTTGCGCTCTTCTTTTTGCGGTCAGCTTTATCAAAACTACGCATTATACGAACTCCTCAATATAATAATTGTGTGTAGGCAAGGTAGGATTTGTAGTAAGCCATTTGGCTCATACTTTCCTCAAGTATACCTTCTCAACTGAGCAAATGCAAACGTTCTTTTATTTAACACTCCAACATTTTAACTTATCTTTTATATACTCATGATTAAAGATGGGTCTGGCCAGATTATTCAAATACCACGATTTGATGTATGGCCACTAGAGGAAAAATCTATACGGTGCTTTAAATGTGTTGAGCGGCAATTGGGAATTAATAGACAATTAACAGAAAAGGCGATTGTGAAGCAGTAAGATTGTGGTGGAGACATGCAAATGACCACAATGAAGAGATTCTAAATACGCTGCTAGTACACAATAAAAATGATGTGCTTCATTAGAAATATCTAAAAGAGAAACTAATACTTAATTCTAGCATTTAACTCCTGTCATAATGAACAGAGTGCCAATCGCTTATCTCCTTCTTTTATTACCAATATACTTTTTTACTAGCCATTTCCCCAATACACGCTTTAATATTCATCCTAACTTCTGTCGCTTAATCTTGCGTTTGGTGGTATTAATTTTAATTATTGTGATAATAGTCATATTCAACATACTAATACCTTGATATAGTATTGTTAATGAATATTTAGTAATAAATAGGAGGTTTGAAATGAGCATTGTCCTTAGAAGAAATAGCGAACGGCATGCCTTGGCTCCGTTCTACCAGCGATGGAATCTGTTTGATGAAATGGATAAGATTGCAAGGAGAACTTGGGATTCTTGGGAACCGTCGGAACTCGACACTGGTTTGATTCCATATACTGATGTCTACGAGGAGGCAGACCAGCTGGTCGTAAAGGCCGAACTACCTGGTATTAATGAGGAAGACCTAGATATAATACTTGAAGGTGATAGGCTGACCATCAAGGCCGAAAAGAGGGAAGAAACAGTAGAAGATGCTGCTCATCATACTCGTGAGCGGTATTATGGGCAATATTCACGCTCAGTGACGCTTCCTTATCCCGTTAAGATAGGAGGGATATCAGCAACATTTGAAAACGGCGTTCTGGAGATAAAGCTTCCCAAGGTTGAAGAGGTCAAGGCTAAGAAGATTGAGATTAAAGCACGACTCCCAAAGAGTACAGGGAAGACAAAAAAAGAGAAATAACACGAGCTTATTGCTAGTTTATTACGGGCTGGATTTCGATTCAGCCCTTTCTCTTTATAACAATTTCTCAGTCCCCCTATTTTCTTCTTTGTCAGCAATAGTTTCAACAGATCATTTCTCCAATGCACGCTTTAATACTCGTCTTAAATTTGGTGGCGTAATGATTGGGCTTAAGACGAATCTAAAAGACATTGGAGCATGCAAATATAACGAGTGTGGCTTAGAGAACAAGTATTGACAATCACCCAATCGAAGATTAGACTCTAGCTCTACTCAAGCTAGCCTGGGCCGACTATTAGGAGGTTATAATTATGCTGGAAGTCGGAGAAAAGATACCCGATTTTGAAGCTACAACTACCCAAGGGGACAGAATCAAATACTCAGACTTTGTGGGTAAAAGGAACTTGGTGCTCTTTTTCTACCCCAAGGACGATTCCCCCGGATGTACCCGAGAGGCCTGCTATTTTCGGGATACTAAGGATGAATTCGAGAAAAGGAACGCCGTGATTTTGGGTGTCAGTCTTGATACGGAAACCAGTCACCAAAGATTCCAAGGAAAACACAATCTGAACTTTCTATTGATATCCGATAAAAGGAAGGAGCTTTCTCAAATGTTTGGTGTCTTGCGCCTAGGAGGTCTTCTACTGCTAAAAAGGGTGACTTTCATTATCGATAAGGACAATATTATTAGGAAGGTCATTCGCTCTGAAACTGACATGCACACGCATGTAGACACGGCATTGGAAACCTTAGATAGTCTGAAAGACTGATTTTGTAGAACTTTTTTAAACTGCACAATCTGATGAAGTGTCGAGTTATATTTCAATGAATGATGGGCTATGTTGCCACTTTTACAGGGAGGCATATGCTAAAATAGTTGCCTTATCTGTTGTGAGTCATACCAGATCTACTTTTCCACAATCTTACCTTCCATACCTACCAAATAAGTAATATTCGATGCGGGACTATAAGTGCACCACAGGAGATTAGCCATTTCATCTACCAGTGCTAACACAATCGTCCTCTCTGCAGCTACCGCGTTACGTGCCAATTCGACCAATTCCTCGTAGATCAGCGATATTTCTGTAATCCAAGAGACAATTCGCCCCTGCTTAGTAAAATAAGTAGGGCAACTCGGAGCACTCTTGAATCTCTGCTTCGCCGTCACCAGTGAGATCGAAACATTTTTATTCGAGAAGATGGGCAACTGCGATGAGAAATAAGTTTGATACCGCAAAACCCACCAACCTCCGTTCGGCACCCGGTACTGGACTGCAGACAATAGTCAAACCGTTAGCACAAAGGAGGGTACCGAGATCGCCGTCAATGAGGCTCAACAGAGACGCTATCTAATCTGGCATAGCCCAACAGATTTAGGTTATACCCCTTAACATAAAGCTTAATAAGGAGATAGTTTTGCCCGAACCATAAGGGAATACAGGCAACATCGCCAATCAGGACTTGTTCAACCTGCTGATACATCTCAAGGCTGAGCGTGGTATCCTGCTGAATACCTGCTATCCTAAGCAAGGCATCCACCTCCGGATTAGTATATTGGCCATAGTTGTATTCAGATACGCCGGAAAACAGGACTTCAAGAAAGTTCTGTGGGTGGGGATAATCAGCTATCCAACCCATATAATACATCTCATCCTTCTCTCTAAGGAGGTCATAGAGAAACACCTGTGGTTCCAATTGTCGTACATCCACCTCCACCCCCAGATTAAGACGCCATTCATAAATAATGGCCTCCAACTCCTGCGATATTAGCCCTCCCCAGCCTAAAGTAGTAATAGTGATGGGCGGCAAATTAGATACATCACCATAGCTTGAAGTGGCAATCAACGCTTTTGCTCCATCTACATCAAAATCAAGCCCTGATAAATCTTTATTGAAACCAGGCATACCTGGCGGCAGGATGCCATCGGCTGGCTGTACCATATCCTTAAATACTAGAGAAACTAGTTTATCCTTATCAACAGTCTGGGAAAAAGCGCGGCGAATACTGGCATCATCAAACGGTGGTTTAGTAGTATTAAAGCCAATATAGTAAAAGCTCAACTCAGGGACAACCACTAGATCCTGATAAAAGCTACCAGTCTTATCATTGATCCTATCAACATAAGCAAGGTCAACTTGGCTGATATCAATCTGACCCGTCTCATACATATTCATCGGCACGCCAGCCCATAAATGAAAGATAACAAGCTCAACACCTGCTAAATCATTGTAGTAAAGCTCGTTCCTCTCCAGCACAAGCTGACTGCTTTCATCCCATTGTCTTAATTTAAACGGGCCAGTACCATTGGGGTGGCGCCACCATTCGTTGCCCTGAGCTATATTATCTCTATCAACCACAAAGGTAGTAACATAAGTCAATTTGGACAGAAAATAAGATTTAGGTTCATCTATGGTTACACTAATGGTGTAATCATCAATAACCCTAAGGCCACTAATCTCTTGACTTTTACCAGCCAACACTTCATTGGCACCGACAATATCCCCAAGATAGGTGGCTGCAGTTTGAGATCCAGTAGTCGGATTTAAAGCATGCTCCCAGGAGTATTTAATGTCCTCCGCCTTAACTATCCTGCCATTATGGAAGAAAACATTATCTCGCAAATAGAAAGTATATGTCTTGCTGTCATTACTAAGGTCCCAGCGCCAGGCGATATCTGGCGCTGGTTCTAACTTATCGCCAAGATGCAGTAAGCCACTAAACAACTGCCTCATATATCCATGTGAGGTGGCATCACTACCAACCGTCGGGTCAAGCGTTAGTGGATCAACACCATAAAGGTTGAGAACATGCTCAGAAGTCTGACCAGACGGACAACCGCTGAGCAGGTAGAACACTAGCAGGCTGATTATCAGTGTCAATGTAACAACAGCGTATATTATTCTTTTCATTTCTTAGTCTTATGCTCCCAGATAGTATCGCTTAGTTATCCAGTCACGCCACAAGTTGTCCAGACCGTCCATATCGAAGCCATAAACCTTCATCAAGACGCCATCATGACTGTTGCCTTGCTTAAAAGTACTGAGCAGTTTATACATCCTATCGTGTCCAAAACTGCTAATTAAGAACTCAATCAAGCTATAGCTCTGAGCATAGGCGAGATAGGTTTGCCCGGCAAAAGCTGAAAAGGGACTTGCCAGACTCCGCACCGAGATAAGACTGTTTTCAGTCACTCCTTGCTCTAAATAATCTACATATAGAGCTTCCAATTCCCCTTCTGCATACATAGATAGGCCCTCATTAAGCCAATTAGGCAGGTAATTATAGGGATTAAAGGTCATCTGTTGCGTCACCAGATGCGCCAGCTCATGAATGGTGGCTCGTTTACCCCATTGAAGATTATTTGGGGCTATGCCAATGGCGATAACCCCATATCTAGTATAGGCCAATCCCCCGGTCCATTCTTGAGAGAAAACCATCGCCTCTTGCAACTCTTGAGCACTGGCATAGATATAGAGACTAACTGGTTTCATAAGATGAACTCCAGTATCCTGAGCTATTCGAGTCAGCGCCTTTTGGGCAGCATCCATTATTTCCCAAGCAAAGGAATCATCACCCCGGTACCAGTATAGAGTTAGTTCACCTGAAGTTAGACTTTGCCATGAGTAGCGATTATCATCAAACTGCACAGCAGCCGGCGCCGTGCTAACCATGCTACCACTGGCGTCTGTTACGCTCCACCAGTACCCTACAGTAGCCCCTGGAGGTAATGCTCCTGTTTTTCTCATATCCCAACTCCAGCTAACAGTGATACTGGAAGCAACGGCAAACTCAATATGTGCCTCACTTGTTACTCTGGCGAAACTGTCCTTATAAACCTGGTAGTGGAGACGGATATCAGTAATATAAGCCGCGCTTTCAGCTGACAAACTGAAACTAAGCTCATCAGGAAATTCTGCTGTTGCCGAGCTTTCAAGTATTGTCAACTCGGTCTGGGCTTGAGTTGAGACCGGGCTTAATACTGACAGCAACAGGCTAATCACCAGAACTAAAATAGCGGTCTTTTTAATCATCTTCCTTGCCCAGACCTGACCTTAAATAAGCAGTAATAAACTCGTCTATGTTCCCATCTAGGACTACTTCGGTATCGCCTGTTTGATAATCAGTACGGTGATCTTTTACCATCTTATACGGATGGAGAACATAACTTCTTATCTGGTTGCCCCAACCAGCAACTATGCGCTTTCCTCTAAACTTAGCCTTTTCTTCATTTCTCCTAGCCAGCTCCAGCTTTAGCAGGCGAGCTTCAAGAATTTTAAAAGCAATCTCCTTATTCTGGTGCTGAGAACGCTCACTTTGGCAAGTAACCACTATCCCTGTCAACTGATGAGTAATTCTGACAGCACTGCTCGTTTTCTGCATATGTTGCCCCCCGGGTCCGCTAGACCGAAAGGTTTCAATCTTCAAATCGTCTGAAGCTATCTTGATATCGATATCTTCTTCTGCTTTAGGCAAAATCTCCACTAGAGCAAAGGAGGTATGGCGAGCATGGTCTGCATCAAAAGGGGAAAGACGAACCAGTCGATGAACACCGTGCTCCGATTTCAGATAGCCAAAGGCGTGCTCACCGCTCACCTCAACAACAGCACTCTTTATACCAGCCTCTTCACCCGGAGAAGTATCCAATACCTCGGCCTGATAACCACGCCGCTCAGCCCAGCGAAGATACAATCTAAGTAACATCTGCGCCCAATCCTGAGAGTCGGTGCCGCCAGCCCCGGCTTTGATAGCTAGTATAGCGCTCCTAACATCATACTCGCCACTAAAAGCCATCTCCAGTTCAAACTCGTCAAGATAGGAGGCAATCTGGCTTAAACGAGACTGAAGGTCAGCTTCAAATAAAATGTCCTTTTCCTCTTCCCCCAAAGAAATTAAATCATTAACGTCAGTTACTTCTTTTGTCAGTCCGTGCCATACGCCTACTAGCTTTTTTACCTCGGCTAAACGCCGCATAACCTTCTGTGCTTCGACCTGATCCAACCAGAATTCGGGCTGAGCAGCGCACTTCTCCAGTCTAGTTATCTCCTCTTCTTTATCAGCAATGTCAAAGATGCACCATTGCCATAGAGATTCTAGCCTGTAAATCCTTTAGTTTGTCTTTTAACTCTTGCATCTAATAACTCCAAAATCTATTCTAGTTAACTAAATTCCCTTGATTCCTGCCTAAAGTGCTGCCAAAGCTTTCTCATTCTTAAGGCTCCTCCCGGCCACCAGATGAGCAAGGCGTGTTGACTCCGATAAGCGATAGCCTTTCAAACGCTTTAGTATTCAGTAAGTGGTGTTTTCAAGATTAATCTTATGGTCCGTGGAAATATAAATAGGCTTCACGCCAAGCCTAGCCCACAAAGAGCGACGCCTATATTTTCGCCACTGCCCACCATTTCAGCGTAGCCGCCTGGTTTATTGCCGAGCAGGCGATGGCTGCCACAAAATCGAGGTTTAGCGTAGTCAATTGTCGACGTATCCGTTAAAAGACATAGATGGCAGGCAAGGCCCATTCGTCGGGGATGGGTAACTCTTTGTTCGTCAACTAAAATAAGATCTGGAGTGACTGAGAGCTTGCCACAGGCACCCAATATTAAAGGTGGGTCCCTGAAAGAGAGAAGCTCCGGGATATAAGGAAAATCAAACTCTCCTTGAGCCACTGCCATTTCTACTAGTCCAAGCCGAGGATAGCTAGGAACCATAGTAGCCACTAAAGTCATTCCTCCATCTTTACCGGTTGCAATATCCACTCCAACGATAAAGCACGGACTGGTAACTCGTTCGCTTCGAGAAACTCGATCCTGAAGCCAACGCTGCATCTCCAGAATTTGGTCGATATTAAGCCGCCAATCGTATAGTCTCTCTACTTCCATACCTTAATTATAGCCAATATAGCAGCTTGCCTGCAAATATATCGGCCATCGCAAGTAGCTAAAGACTAATTGTTTAAACACTGTTGACACCTAAATGATTATGGTGCATAATAATTAAAAGGAAGGACAGGCAAGAATGGTAAAGATTAGACTACGAAGAATGGGTGCCCCCAAAAAACCAAGCTACCGGCTGGTAGTAGCCGATGCTCGCGCACCCCGTAATGGGGCTTTCATTAGTATTATTGGGCATTATAACCCCATGACAGATCCGAAAACAGTGGTTATTGATGAAGAAAAGGCACTCTACTGGCTAAAAAACGGAGCTCAACCAACAGACACTGCCACTAGACTTCTAACTAAGGTAGGCATTATAGAAAAGTTTAAGGCAGCAAAGGAGAAAAAATGAGAAATCTAATAGAGTACATCGCCAAATCTCTTGTCGATGCACCAGATGATGTGGTAGTCACCGAAGAAGTATCGGAAGAAGAAGGCACAACACTTAAATTACAGGTCGCTGATGATGATAAGGGCAGAATAATCGGTAAACAGGGCCGAATAGCTCAAGCCATGCGTACCCTAATCCGGGTAAAGGCAGCTAAAGCCGGCACCAGAGTTAATCTTGAGATTATCTAAAATAACCTCAAACAATCATTTGTCAAGGTAACAAGCCGGGGTCTTAAAACATAGAGAGATTGTGTTTATGCCAAGCTAACTTTAAGTTGACAGGTTATCTTTTCCTCACCACATCGATCTGCAATCTGCTAAGACCACATGATACCCGTTTAGATTTCTAGCCTTCTTTTTCGCCGTCTCCTTGCTACCTCAAGGCGGATCAATGAGCGACGTAGTGCCGCTCCTGCCCGAGCGGTATCTACTCCGAGAGCATATTTGTCAGCGAGATGCTGCTCGGCACGATGTTTAGCTTCTTCAGCCCGAGCTATATCGATCTCTTCAGCTCTCTCAGCAGTATCAGCCAGGATTATTGCCCGATCGGGTCGCACCTCAAGAAAACCACCGGAAACAACCAAACCGAATTCATCACTATCTTTCTTGGCTATCAGCTCACCGGGCTCAAGCATAGTCATCAAAGGAGTATGATGCGGTAGAATCCCTAGCTGGCCCAGAACGCCGGGGACAATAACCATGTCTACATCCTCAGAATATACCGCCTGCTCAGCAGTAACAATATCAAGCCTTAAGGTTACCACTCAAGTTCACCTTCTTCTTATAGATTATGCTCCACACCATTCGCCTTTCTTATCTTACCCATAAGATAACTCACAACATCTATCTTTCCAGCTTCTTAGCTGCCTCCACCGCCTCATCAATAGTGCCTACCATGTAGAACGCTTGTTCAGATAAGCCATCGTGCTTCCCTTCCAAGATTTCTTTAAAACCACGCACTGTTTCCGCTATCGACACATACTTGCCTGGCCGATCAGTAAAAACCTCGGTAACAAACATGGGCTGAGTTAAAAAACGCTGTATCTTACGAGCTCTTGCCACGGTAAGCTTATCTTCTTCGCTAAGCTCCTCCATTCCCAGAATAGCGATTACATCCTGAAGGTCTTTATAGCGTTGTAACATTCGTTGTACCTCCCGTGCCGTCTTATAGTGCTCCTCACCGACAAACTCTGGGGCAAGGATACGAGAGGTTGAGGTCAGCGGATCAACCGCCGGATACAGACCCTGCTCAGCTAGAGACCTCTCTAGAGCAATAACGGCGTCAAGATGACCAAAAGTAGCCACCACGCCGGGGTCGGTATAATCATCGGCCGGGACATAAATTGCCTGGAAAGAGGTGATTGAACCCTGCTTGGTTGAGGTAATTCTCTCTTGCATCTCACCCATTTCCGTAGCCAGCGTTGGTTGATAACCCACTGCTGATGGCATGCGCCCTAGTAAAGCCGAAACCTCCATACCAGCCAAGGTATAGCGATAGATATTATCAATAAACAGTAGGACATCTTGGTGTTCCTCATCACGAAAGTACTCCGCCATGGTCAGGCCGGTTAGCGCAATACGAAGGCGAACCGCCGGCATTTCGTTCATCTGGCCAAAGACTAGGACTGTTTTATCAATCACCCCAGATTCTCGCATTTCATTCCACAGATCATTACCCTCGCGAGACCTTTCGCCAACACCCGCAAAGACAGAGAAACCACCATGCTCAGTGGCAATATTACGAATGAGTTCCATGATGATGACAGTCTTACCCACACCGGCGCCACCATAGGCACCCACTTTACCACCCTTGGCAAAGGGAGTAATTAAATCAATAACCTTAAGACCTGTCTCCAGCATCTGAGTGGTTGTTTCCTGATCGTCAAATGCCGGTGGAGCACGATGAATCGCCCAATGTTCATCAGTCTTAAGCGGCCCCAAGTTATCCAATGGTTCACCCATAACATTGAAAATCCGACCAAGGGTGGCTTTACCTACCGGTACAACAATCGATGCCCCAGTATCTATAGCATCAGCACCACGCTCCAGTCCATCTGTCGGCAATAGTGACAGGCATCTCACCCAGTTATTACCGACATGCCCCTGAACTTCAAGCACCAGTTTGGAGCCATCTCTGGGAATTTCAACAGCGTTAAAAAGTGCCGGCAGTCTATCCGGGGGAAACTCAATATCAACCACTGTCCCGATAACTTGAGCCACTTTGCCTTTTACCTGAATCTCTTTATCTTTAATCATAACAACCCCCTCTCCTAAACCAGAGCCGCAACGCCACCGGTGATATCAAGGAGTTCATTGGTAATCATCTCCTGGCGCACTTTATTGTACATCAGGGTCAAATCATCAATAATCTCATCAGCATTATCGGTAGCATTTCGCATAGCTACCATTCTAGCCGATTGCTCACTAGCAATAGACTCCAAAATTGCATGGTACACCTGCATCTCAATAAAACGGGGCAGGAGCTCGCCTAAGACTGAAACCGGATCCGGTTCATATATGTATTCTACATTCTGGATAGTCGGTATAGATGCCGGCTCAGCCGGCAATATCCGTTCTAAAGTCGGTTCCTGAGTCATGGTAGAGATAAAGCGAGTATAACCCAGATAGACCTCATCAACGGCACTACTACTAAAGTCATCAATAATAATACGAGAAATAGGTAGAGTATCAAGCAGGCTGGGGTAGTCACCAATCCCAGTAAACTCAGCAACAATATCTTGACCACTGCGTCTCATAGCATCAAACCCTTTAAGGCCAACAGCAATAAGTTTAACCGCCGCCTCCTGCTCCAATATGAAGCTGGCTGTTTTCCGATTAATACTACCAACTAGCCCACCGCAAAGACCTCGGTCAGGGGTAATATGCACCACAACAATCTTTTTTACCGCCCGGCGTTGGAGCAAAGGGTGTTGCTCCTTTTCTCCTATGGGCAGTGCCGCCAAGGCAGCTATCACCTGAGTTATCTTCTCAGAATAGGGCCGCCCAGCCAAACTGCGCTCCTGCGTTCGCCGCATTCTTGAGGCGGCAATCATCTCCATGGCCTTGGTAATTTTGGCTATGTTGCGGATACCCCGTATTCGTTGCCGGATTAAGCGAATATTAGCCAATCCTTGGTCTCCCCCCTTTCAAACATTCAGAAAAATCTTCGATTTTCCTGAGAATCCTCTTAAATCCCCTCCTCACTCCCATCCCTAAAGGAGAGTGGAAAGATGGTTTTTAAAAGGATTTCACCCTTTCAATATACTATTATAAATATTTTGCCTGACCTCGTTTATCGTTCTTTAACCTATTCAGTTAGAAAACTCTTTTTAAACTCACAAATAGCATCTTTCAAGGCTTTTTCAGTCTCAATACTTATGTCCTTTTCCTTGATGATTGTCCTACCTATCTTCGGATACCTGGCTTCCATAAAGGCATAGAAGCTGGTTTCAAAATCGGCTATTTTATTTACCGGCACATCATCAATATAGGCGTTGATAGCAGCATACAAGACCATAACCTGCCTTTCCAACGGCATAGGAACAAACTGAGGTTGTTTCAAGACTTCGGTAATGCGTTGACCGCGATCAATCTGGGCTCTGGTGGCTTTATCAAGTTCGGTGGTGCCGAACTGGGCAAAGGCAGCCAGCTCCCGATACTGGGCCATTTCCAGCTTGAGTTTACCGGCGACCTTCTTGATTGCCTTGGTCTGAGCAGCACTGCCCACTCGGGAGACTGAAAGACCAACATTGATCGCTGGCCTGATGCCAGCATTAAACAGGTCTGGTTCCACATAAATCTGACCGTCAGTAATTGAAATAACATTGGTTGGAATATAGGCAGCAACATCACCGGCCTGTGTTTCAATTATAGGCAAAGCGGTAAGAGAACCGCCACCGTGCTCTTCATTCATTCTCGCCGACCTCTCCAGCAAGCGACTGTGCAGATAGAATATGTCACCAGGATAGGCTTCTCGCCCTGGTGGCCGGCGCAGTAGTAGCGACAGCTGACGATAAGCCCAGCTATGCTTGGAAAGATCATCATAGACAATTAAGGCATCCTTACCTTGCTCCATAAACTCCTCACCTATGGCACAGCCAGCATAGGGAGCCAGATATTGCAGGGCAACCGACTCGGAGGCATTAGCAGCAATAATTATGGTATGTGCCATAGCGCCATGAGATTCCAGGTTGGCTGCTACTTGGGCTACCTTAGAGGCCTTCTGACCAATAGCAACATAGATGCAAATTAAATCGCCATCCTTTTGGTTAATAATCGTATCAAGGGCAATAGCCGTTTTCCCAGTGGAACGGTCACCGATAATGAGTTCCCTCTGCCCACGACCGATTGGAATCATGCTATCTATCGCCTTAATGCCAGTCTGTACCGGCATATCCACCGATTTGCGGGCAACCACATTAGGAGCAACCAACTCAAGCGGTCGAACTTTTTCATACTTCACCTTACTCTTACCATCTATTGTATCACCCAACGGGTTAATTATCCGACCGATAAGAGACTCGCCAACCGGCACTTCAGCAATACGTCCAGTGCAGCGTACCTCGTCGCCCTCTTTAATACCACTACCATCACCAAGGATAACAGCGGCGACACTATCCTCCTCCAGATTGAGAGCAATCCCTAAAACATCGTTAGGGAATTCGAGTAGCTCATTATATTTAGCCGCTGCCAATCCATGAATTCTAGCAATACCATCGCCAACCCCAATCACGGTGCCCACATCCACCACGGTCATTTGAGCACCAAATTGTTTGATTTGCGCTTTTATAATCGAAACGATATCTTGCCCTCTAGTTGCCACTTAAGCTACCTCCTTAGCAGCTACCTCTCTAAAGCCTGTTTCAAGCCATTTCCTTTTTCAGAGTGGCCAGTTTATTGCGAGTACTGCCATCAACCAATTTACCGGCAACTCTGGCGACAAAGCCACCGATTATGCTATGGTCTACTTTAATCTTAAGCACTATTTTTTTGCCGATTATATCACCCAAGCGCTGGCTTAATTTTAGCTTAGCCTCATCATCAAGGGGAACAGCCGTTATAACCTCAGCCTGCTCAATACCATGATGATTATCCAGTAGTCGCTGATACTCATTGGCAATATCAGCCACCATATTCAACTTACCTTTGGCAAGCAACAGGTAAACTATGTTTAGTACCAAAGGGTCTATATCCCCCAGTGTCTCGGCCAGCAGTCTGGCTTTATCTTCAAAATGAACTTTTGGATTCCCAAGATATGCAACAATCGTTACATCCCGACCCAGACCAGCAACCTTCTCTATGTCAGACTGCCAACAATCCAATTGCTCTTTCTCCAAACCAAGATCAAACATTGCTTGAGCATAGCATCTAACAGAGATTTTTCTAGCCATTACAATTTCCTTCAGAAAAAACTAATCTTCTTTCAAACGGGAACTCTCTTTAAGCACCTGATCAATAAGCTCGCGATGTGCTTCCTTATCCAGTGAACGGTCAATTATCTTCTCAGCGGCCAGTATAGTTAAATCAGCAAATTCCTTGCGTAGCTCACTAATAGCTTCGTCCCGCTCTCGCTGAATCTCAATCTGTGCCTTGGTGATAAGGGTTCCTGCCTCTTTCTTAGCTGCTCCTTGTGCCTTCTGTCTCACGTCTTCCCCAGTTTTAACCGCCTGGGCTATTATCTTCAGCCCTTCCTTATTGGCTGCAGCAATACGCTTTTCGGTCTCCTGTTCAGCTTTAGCCGCCTGCTCCTTAATCAACTCAGTTTGTTCCATACTTTCTTTAATCCGCCGGGAACGCTCATCAAGCATTCTCATAAGCGGCCTATAAGCCACCAGATACAAAAGGCCCAGTAGAATGGCAAAATTTACGATCTGTGCTGTTAATGTCGGCACGTTTATACCGAGGCCTTCCATTTCTCAGTCCCCCATAAATAATAATTCCTTTACCATTGACGCATTAGAGCGTCCAGATGAGAAGTGCCGCAACTAATGTCAATAGGCCACCAACTACTGCCACCACAATAGCTGCTCCGATAAGAGCAACTATGATTGAAGGAATTCCATCTTGGTCCATGACAGCCCTCCCATTAATCTGCTAGACAATCATAGCCAAGAGAATGGCTATAATCAAAACATAGATAGCAACAGCCTCAGCCAGACCGGCAATCAATATCATATTGGTAAATATGGGACCCTTTGCCTCAGGGTTACGGGCTATCCCCTGCAAAGCGGAAAAACCAATAAGCCCAAGAGCCAGACCTGGCCCCAACATCCCCAGACCAACCGCCAGTCCTATCGCCAACATTTTCATAGAAGCTGGATCCATTCGTATCCTCCCATATAAAATTTTTAGCACTACTTAATAGACAAATATCCCTGCCTAGTGCTCTCCTACCTCATGAGGGGTCACCGCCAGTGTTAGGAATATCAAGGTGAGCCCACCAAATATAAGAGCCTGGATGAAGCCAATAAGCAACTCAAGCCCATAAAATGGTATAACGAATAGCCAAGGAACAAGGAAAACGGTCACCAAAATAAGTATCTCACCGGCTGTCATATTGCCAAAAAGACGAAAGGTGAGACTGATGATACGGATAAATTCACTTAAGAGCTCTAGAAAACCAATGAAAATCTCAATAACACCGATGAACATATCATTAAGACCAGCACCTATTTTGCCTCTCGCAATTTGCCTGATACTTTTTAAAAAACGCCCGACATTAATGAACTTCACCATATACCGGCGACCAAGCGTCCGCAGACCAAAGAACTCAACGAAAACAAAAGAGACCAGTGCAAGAGCCAGAGGCATGTTAATATCGGTATTAGCCGGTCGAAATAGATGCACCGGATCCACGTCAGTAGTGATAGTTATAGAGCCAAAGCCTGGTAGCAGACCCAACCAAGCATTAAAGCTAACAAAAAGAAAAATGGTAGCTACAATTGGAAAAAAACGGCGTCCATTCCGCTCACCGGCAACACTCCGGCAAAGGTCATACAGCCAGCCAATCAGAAACTCGAAAGCACTTTGCATCCTACCTGGAACAAGTTTCATACGACGAGTAACACTAAAAGAAAAGCGCACCAAGACAACAACTGTAATCCAAGCGGCAATAATAGTGTTAGTAATCGAGAAGCCGAACATAGTGAAGACTTCTTCCGCTGGCAGTTCGGGGTGGGGTCGGGTAACACTGAACCAATTTGACAAGCCAATCTCGCCGAAAATGCTTTTACCAATCTCACCGACAATAAAGCCAACAATCAATAGAAAAAATAAGATAACTGAAATACCAACTACAACAGGGAAGGAGCAACCCAGAAAAGCCCGTTTAGGCACTAGCCGTCCTCCTTATTTTCTTTGGTAGTGATGAATGGCAAAAGCATCTTATAAACGCTGTAACCAGCAACAATAATGCCAAGAATTAGACCAGCTACCACGAAAAAGGGCTTGGTATTAAACTTATCGTCCAGCCACAGCCCAGCAAACACACCCAATAGAATTGCACCGGCAACATACCATCCAACACCTATCAGCCCTAGCGCTACTTGCCACAGGCGCATACCAGCCTCAAATTCTTAAGGTGTAAGCATACCAGAACCATTTCATTCAAGTCAAGCTATCACCTGACAATAGCACATGACCTACGGTTCTTGCTCAAGACTTTCGTTTATCAAAGTCGTCCAAGTCAAGATTGTCTATAAAGTCTCGGAAGGCAGATAACTTTTTCAACTCTTCATCACTAATCTTTCTGCTTTTACCTTTACCCTTGCTCTCATCTTCCAAATCACCTTCGTCAATAATGGGCTTACCGGTCTCTTTATCCAGCAGTATACTTGCCCTATCCAGAACCGACTCTTCAGTATAAATGGTCACATCTGATCTGACCGCCAACGCCAGTGCATCACTGGGACGAGAGTCTATTTCCACTTGGGCATTGCTTACATTGAGAATAATCTTGGCATAGAAAGTGTCATTCTTAAGGTCACAGACAATAATAGAATCTACAGAAGCCCCTAGGCCATCAATTATCAAGCACAGCAAGTCATGAGTTAGAGGCCTGGGCAAATTATCACCTCGCAGCTTTATAGCTATGGCATTGGCCTCAGATGGACCAATCCAGATAGGCAGATAGCGATCTGCCATCTTCTCTTTTAGAATTACCACAAATTGAGAGTTCATCAGGCCACCACGAATACTGTCAATAGTCATCTCTATCATAAACAGCCCCTCCTAATGAAACTAAACCTCTTTTATTTCTTAACCAACGTATTCAATTCTACTCCTCACTACCAAAGCTGTCAACTAGAGAGGCCGGAGATACTGATCGACTGAAGCATCTTGGTTAACATTGCTGGCGGTATGGTATAATAACAACGCTCCTGCCAAATCCACCATTAAATAAGGAAACGTTACAACTATGCACAATACTCAAAAGATTATTTTATGGTTTGATGAGGTCACTAAAGAAGATGTTTCGATTGTTGGTGGCAAGGGAGCAAACCTAGGTGAAATGACCGCTGCTCATATACCAGTTCCACCAGGTTTCATTGTCACTGTAAATGCCTACTATCAATTTTTACACGAGTCAGATAGCA
The DNA here is from genome assembly GCA_913046255.1 of uncultured Dehalococcoidales bacterium. Classification (GTDB taxonomy): domain Bacteria; phylum Chloroflexota; class Dehalococcoidia; order Dehalococcoidales; family ARS1013; genus ARS1013. The sequence goes on along the minus strand of CAJWSH010000001.1, from coordinate 13,732 downwards.
GCGATAAAATTCTTGCTCTACTAAAATCCTTAAATCCGGATGACAGTAAGCAATTGCAACAAGTTGCTTCAAAAATTAAAAAGTTAATTCTAGTTGCCTCCATGCCGGCAAAGATAGCCACTGAAATCAAAGAAGCTTATCGTAAATTGGCTGGCGATCTGGTTGCAGTGCGCTCTTCAGCAACTGCTGAGGACCTGCCTAAAGCCTCCTTTGCCGGCCAGCAAAGCTCCTTTCTCAATGTTTGGGGAGAGGATAGCGTAGTGGCTGCCGTCCAAACTTGTTGGGCTTCTCTTTTTGAATCTCGGGCCATCTACTACAGATCCCAGCAAGGTTTTGATCATTTTAAGGTCGGTATTGCCGTTCCGGTGCAAAAAATGGTCGCCTCCGAAACCTCAGGAGTTATGTTCACTATAGAACCGGTAACCAATGATAACTCAAAGATGATCATTGAGGCAATATATGGTCTGGGTGAGGGCCTTGTCTCAGGCGAAGTAAACCCTGACCTTTATATTATAAATAAAATGGATTTGTCAATCTGCTCCAAAAGTCTAAACCGACAGCAACAACAACTGGAGAGAAACCCCCTTATCGATCACAAGAAGACTAATACCTGGCAAACACTACCATCTAAAACACAGACTCAGCAGAAATTAACTGATAAGGATATTCTCCGCCTAGCCATGCTGGGAAAACAGCTTGAAGGCCACTACCGAAGTCCACAGGATATTGAATGGGCAAAGGAAAATAATAAGTTTTATATTGTTCAAACCCGCCCAGTAACCACTCTCAAGGAGGCAATCGAGGTTGAACCCGAAATCAACGCCCCGGTGCTGCTTACCGGAAATGCTGCCAGCCCAGGGTTGGCATCCGGACCGGTTAAAATGATATATAAGACTTCACAGATCGACCGAGTACGCGATGGTGATATCTTGGTAGCTGAGATGACGACTCCTGATTTTGTGCCGGCGATGAAAAGGGCGATAGCCATTGTCACTAACCGAGGTGGTCGAACCGCCCATGCTGCTATTGTTAGTAGAGAGCTTGGAATTCCTTGTGTGGTCGGTGTCGAGGGAGCAACAACTACCCTGATTGATGGGCAAATAATCACCGTGGACGGCTCACATGGCAAGATCTATAACGGCAGGATAAGTCGGAATATAACCACCACCTTTGTCACCAATATTCTCAAGGAGTCAATTAAGACCAAGACCAAGGTTTATGTCAATCTGGCTCAACCTGATCTGGCTGATCTGATAGCTGCTCGCAATGTGGATGGCGTTGGCCTGCTTAGAGCTGAATTCATGATAGCCCAAATTGGGCAACATCCCAATTACATGCTCAAAGAGAATCGGGGTGAAGAATTTATTAATAAACTCTACCAGGGGATCTATTCCTTTGCCAAAGCCTTCAGCCCTCGTCCGGTGGTCTTTCGAACCACCGATCTTAAAACTAATGAATATCGAAAACTTACCGGTGGTCAGGAGTTTGAAGAGATTGAGGAAAACCCCATGCTCGGTTATAGGGGAACCTCTCGTTATATTGTTGACATTGACGCATTCAGGCTAGAAATTGAAGCCATAAAGAGAGTAAGACGTGACTTCCCCAATCTGTGGATGATGATTCCTTTTGTCCGCACCGTTAACGAGCTTGAGCAAACAATAAAAATTATGGAGCAAGAGGAACTAAAGCGCAGCCATGATTTCAAACTGTGGATGATGGTTGAAATACCGTCCAATATTTTCCTTATAGAGAAATTCCTTAAAGTTGGTATTGATGGCATATCCATTGGTTCTAACGATCTGACCCAGCTCATCTTAGGTATTGACCGGGACAGTGCTAAACTTTCCAATACCTTTGATGAAAGAAATGAAGCGGTTCTTATTGCTTTAGAAAGAGCTATCAAGATATCAAAGAGTATGAATGTCACCTCCTCTATTTGTGGGCAGGCACCCTCAGTCTATCCCGAACTTACTGAAAAACTGGTCTCATGGGGTATTACTTCAGTTTCGGTAAGCCCGGATATGATTGGCACTACCCGGGAGATAATTGCCATGGCAGAGACAAAACTAAAACTGTGATTTCCCAACTTAATATTCGCCAGCAGACCGAAGAGCGAGAGGAGGCACTTTCTCCTCATGCAGTAAAGAGCAAGCGATCACAGGGCAGGCTGAAAACAGAAGAGCCCTGTCCAATACGTACCGCCTTTCAGCGCGATCGGGACCGCATTATTCACTCAAAGGCTTTCCGCCGCTTGAAACATAAGACACAGGTCTTCATTGCCCCACTGGGTGATCACTATGTAACTCGGCTGACTCATACCTTAGAGGTATCACAACTGGCCCGTACCATAGCTCGTGCTTTGAATCTCAACGAGGATCTTGTCGAAGCAATCAGCCTGGCTCATGATTTAGGCCATACTCCTTTTGGTCACGTAGGTGAAGAAGTTTTAAATGAGCTTTATCACGATGGCTTTAGACATAGCAAACAAAGCCAGCGAGTTGTTGAACTTCTGGAGAAGAGTGGGCAAGGATTAAACCTCACCTGGGAGGTAAGGGATGGCATTGAAAATCATTCCAAGTCGGAGGAGGCTATCTTCGGAAAAAGCTGGAGAAAAGTAGCTACCCTTGAAGGTGAAGTATGTAGAATTGCCGATGCCATTGCCTATATTAACCATGATATTGGAGATGCTATAAGAGCCGGCGTAATCACCGAGAACGATTTACCACTCTCGGCGATTATGGTATTAGGCCGCTTTCATTCACAGCGCATCAATACTATGGTCTGTGATATCATCTTGAACTCCTGGGCAGCAACTGGTTCTGACACTACCACTAAGCCCACAATACGAATGAGCCACAAAGTTGCCACGGCAAGCAACAAACTTCGCCAATTTCTCTTTGATCAGGTATATTATATCCAGTCAGCCCACAAAGAGGCAGAAAAAGCAAGAAAAGTAGTGCGTGAGCTTTATCAATACTTCGTTAAGCACCAAGACAAACTGCCACCGGAGTACCGGTTTTACAGTGACGAGCCAGAGCGCAGAGTGGTTGACTATATCGCCGGTATGACCGATCAATACGCCCTAAGACTGATTGAAGAATTGGCAGCCAAAGACAGAACTGGATAGCCAGCTTATCCTGTACAATCAATCGCCTATGCCCTAGATAAAGGATGAGATAACCGCTAAAAAGTAGTATAATTAAAATAAGATGAGTGTTATTGACGAAGTAAAACAGAGATCAGATATTGTCGAAGTCATAAGCCAGTACACTACTCTAGCTAAAGCTGGACGGACTCTTAAAGGGCTATGCCCCTTTCACAGCGAAAAGCATGCCTCTTTCTTTGTCTATCCTGAGCAGCAGAGTTGGCACTGCTTTGGCGCCTGCAGTACCGGTGGTGATGTCTTCACCTTTGTTATAAAAAAAGAGGGTCTGAGTTTCGGTGAAGCACTGCGCCTTCTCGCTCAAAGAGTCGGGGTTACTATTCCACCAAGAGCTACAGAAGAGACCGATAAAGATAAAAATGAAAGGCTCTACCAAGCCAACGAAGCTGCTGCTCAGTACTTTCATAATTTGCTCATTAACTCTAAAGCTGGGGGACAGGCAAGAAACTATGTTGTCCAGCGCGGTTTCAAGACTAAGACCATCACAGACTTTCAATTGGGTTATAGCCTGAGTAGCTGGGATGACTTAAAGAAGTACCTGATGCAGAGAAGCTATAGCGAGACCGAATTGTCCCAAGTCGGCTTGGTGGTCGCCATAGAATCAAAAGGTAGTTACGATCGCTTCCGTAACCGGCTGATATTCCCCATATTTGACAACCGGAAACGAATTCTTGGTTTTGGCGCCAGAGCGCTGGATGATTCTGCACCCAAGTACATTAATTCGCCCGAGACACCAATATTTAATAAGAGTAGTGTTCTCTACGGCATCAATCTTGCCCGTGAGCCAATCAAGCGACAAGATAGAGCAGTGATTGTCGAGGGTTATATGGACGTTATCACCGCTCATCAGAACAGTTTTGGCAATGTAGTTGCTTCAATGGGGACTTCAGTTACTGAGAAGCAAATCCTTGCCATAAAAAAGCTTACCAAGAACCTAGTCTTTGCCCTTGACGCAGACGCTGCCGGCAAGGAAGCTACCATGCACGGCGTCGGTTATGAAAACACCATTGGTAATGAGGTAAAGGTTATCATCCTGCCCAAAGGAAAAGATCCTGATGACGTCATCAAAGAGGATGCGAAAGGCTGGCAACGCCTTCTAAATGAGGCTCTACCAATAATCGATTATTCCTTTAATCTGGTCATGTCTAGGCTTGACCTTAACACTGCCAAGGATAAATCTTTAGTCGAAGAGCGCCTTCTTCCCATCATCGCCGAGATAAAGGACGGCACACACCAATACCATTATGTAGAAAAGTTGGCAAAATCGGTTGGTTTAAGCACCCGAAATATAGAACGTGATCTAGCAGCCTACCTAGCAAGGCGTAGGGTTATGAAGCCACCTCAAGAAAGCACCTCCAAACTGTTACCAAGTACGACCAATATTTGTGAAGAATATTGCCTGGCGCTACTGCTTAAGTACCATGAACTTAAAGCTCGCCAGAGTGGGCTTCTGATTGAGTACTTTGAAAATAGTGAAAATCGTGAAATTTTTGCTGCTTTGAGAGAGATCGATGACCCATCTTTACTTAAAAATAGACTTGATAGTGCAATCTGGGAACATCTTGGCAAATTGACGAAGATGAACTTGCTTCCCGATCAGATAGAGGATAAATTTACCAGTTGCATTCTCAATTTACGGGAAAGGTACCTGCGAAATCTGGAATTAAAAAAAGGAGCGATATTGGCTTCGGAGGCTGAGTTGGGTGGTACGCCGGCTGAGCTGGCCAAGCTTAATGAGCAAGGAACAAAAATCAGCGCTCAATTGAAAGAGGTTTTTAGCCAAAAATCCAGGGGTGGCAAGGAGCAGAAGAGGTAAGAGATGGCACTTAAGAATAAAGACCAGTCTGATGAGCTAATATCTCAAGCAAAAAACGGTGAAGAGCTACCATTAGAAGAAAGGCCCAATGATGATAAAAAATCAACACCGAAGGCAAGTCTAAGAGATAAGGTGCCAATGCCTCGGAAAAAGCTGAAATCTACACCTAAATCTCGAGCTCCAACACGAGCCGTAGCAGTGAAACCACCAGAGGACCTAGGGATAGTTGATGACCCAGTCCGTATGTACCTTCATGAAATAGGTAGAGTACCTCTCTTGTCTGCTATTAAGGAAAAGGAACTGGCCCGGAAGATGGAGGCCGGCAAACGCGTCCGGGAGATAATACAGGACTGGGAAAAGAGTTATGGCCGATCACCTTCGGCAACTGATATAGTTCTTTGTATGCTTAATGGACTCGGGGAGGTGGCGAATATCGTATATCTCCTCCAGAAAGAACTTAAGTTAACAGGTACTACCAACTTAAAAAAGGCTATCTTTGCTCCTGGACTTCAAGCCAGTTTTGATAATGAGATAGACCAAAGATTGACCCAAGCCATTGCTCTCAAAACCGATAAGACTACACTAGAAATAGAATGCACACTAATCAATCTGTCGCTGAATAGTAGGCTAATCCCAGATGAAATTAAGGATATTATCCCAGACGATACCTCTCTGTCTGAAATAGAGCACCTGACCAAAGACCCTACTTTTCATAAATCCGCTTCAGTTTATGAAAAACAAAATGGGAAGACGCTAGAAAACATTGAGGATGAGGCTAAAGAATCCGAACAGCACCTTATCGAAGCCAACTTACGCCTGGTGGTTAGTATTGCCAAGAAACATATTGGTCGTGGTATGCCGCTCTTAGATCTTCTTCAAGAGGGTAATATAGGACTAATTAGAGCCGTGGAAAAATTTGATTATCACCGGGGTTATAAATTCAGCACCTATGCTACTTGGTGGATTCGTCAGGCCATTACCCGTGCCATAGCCGACCAAGCCCGTACCATCCGCATACCAGTGCACATGGTAGAGACTATCAATAAACTGCTAAGCATCAGTCGTCACCTTGCCCAAGAATACGGGCGAGAACCTACTCCCAGAGAGATTGGTGAGGAAATGGAAATACCTCCAGAAAAAGTCAGGGAAATAATCAAGGTATCACAACTACCGGTATCACTAGAGGCACCCATAGGCGAAGAAGAAGATAGTCACCTCGGCGATTTTATTGAAGACCAAAACGCCCTTCCACCTCCAGACGCTGCCTCCAAATCACTCTTAAAAGAGCAAATTGATAGAGTGTTGTCAAGCCTTACCAGCCGTGAGCAGCGAGTACTTCAGCTTAGATTCGGCCTTGAAGACGGACGCAGCCGTACCCTTGAAGAAGTGGGTAAAGAGTTCAATGTAACTAGGGAGCGGATCCGTCAGATTGAAGCCAAGGCCCTCCGAAAGCTGCGTCACCCCACCCGCAGCCGTAAGCTAAAGGATTACTTGGAGTAATAAAATTGCTTCTAATAACATTTCCATTAACTTGCACTAGTTAATCTCTTGCTGGTAATAAGTGCTTATTATTGAACTGCTTTACCTACTGACGATAATTGCCGCTTTTATTCAACTCCACACTACAATACCATACCGGTATTTTCATGCCTCAGATTAAAGCAGATCCAGCGATTGGAAAATCATTACTTCGAGGAATTCGAAAGCACTAATATTCATATAACTCTATTAGTGATAATCATGCAGTTTGTAGTCTTGATGGAAGTAAAGAAATGTCTCATAGATGAGTTAAGAGTTTGTGTTAGGCATAGGGGCAAGAAGGAGGGACCAAAAAGGTGAGATAGATAAAAAATCCTTTTACTATGCTAAAATAAATAAGAGTCTTTATCTATAAGGAAATCTATAAGTGATTCCAATTAAACTCAAAATGCATAATTTTATGTGCTACCGAGGTGATGTGCCACCATTCCCCTTTGCTGGTATCCACACTGCCTGCATCTCAGGCGATAATGGTAGCGGTAAGTCAGCCTTAATTGACGCTATCACCTGGGCACTGTGGGGGCATGCTAGAGCTAAAAGTGATGACGAGCTTATCCACCTAGGCGAAACTACAATGGAGGTGGAATTTGATTTCGCTATCGGCGAACAACCATACCGCATTATACGAAAACGCTCTAAACCAAAAGGGCAAACCAGAGCAGGGCAGAGCAGTCTGGATTTATTCATAGCCAGCGATGACGGTTTCAAGGTAATCTCTGGTGATAGGATAGTCGAAACGCAACAGAAAATTATCGCTCTTCTGCACATGGATTACGACACCTTCATCAACAGCGCTTATCTTAAGCAGGGTCATGTTGATGAGTTTACCAGGCAATCTCCAGCCAAACGTAAAGAGGTACTGGCCAATATCCTGGGGCTTGCCTTCTATGCTCAGCTTGAGGAACGAGCCAGAGAACTAGCCAAGGAACAGAATGTGGAAAAGGCCCAACTGGAGATTATCGTCGAGGACATTAGCCAAGAAATAATCCAAAAGCCAAGCCTTGAGATTGAGTGTTTAAAGATACAGAGTGAACTATCCCACCTAGAAAATACAGCCAAGGAGCAGCAGTTAAGGCTGGATCATTTGCGGCGGGAAAAGCAGTCGCTGGAAAACAAAAAGCTAGAACTGGCTCAGCTTGAGGAACATTTAAGTGCCACCAAAAGAGAGTTAGAGCGTCGCAAGGAAGAAATCAAACAACACAACTCTCATATCAAAGATTATGAAGGGCTAATAGCCCAGCGCCCGGCGATAGAAGAAGGCTATACTCATCTTGCTCAGACCCGAAAATTAAACGAAGAACTCAACCAGAAACTGGCACAACTGCTCAAACTTAATGAACAAAAGAACCATCTAGAAAAAGTTATCCAAAAGGCTCAAGCAGAATTAATTACTAATCATACTGTCGCAAAGAACAAGCTCACCGAACTAGAAGCCATTTCACAAAGACTGCCCCAACTTAAGAACGAACTACAAAAGCTTCAGTCCCAACAGCACCGTTTAGCTGAGCTGGAAGAAGAATTGGACAAGAAAAGGCAAATGAGTCAAGAATTGCAGGCTGAAGTATATGAACTCAAATCCAATCAAATTCGGCTAGAACAGGAGATAAAAGAGTTAGTGGAAAAGCTAAATCTACTTTTTGCCCAGAGTGACGCCAGTTGCCCGCTATGTGAGACCCAACTGGGGAAAGAAAGCTTAGCGCTTATTAAAACAAAATATACTAGTGATAAGGACAATAAAAGTAACTCTCTCGAGTCAAACAATACTGGGCTCGACAGGAAAAAAATAAAGCTCCAAGTAGTCGAAAATGAGGTGCTCCAGCTGAAAGCAAAGTTAAATCGGGATAAAGCACCACTACAGGGTAAAGTCAGTCTCCTCAATAAAGCACTCACCGAAGCTAAGGAAGTAAGCAACCAGCTACAAGGAGAAAGAGAGAAACTAGCTGAAATTGAAGGTAAGCTAACCAATAAGGACTTTGCCGCTGCCGAGCAAAAAGCATTGGATGAACTTGAAAACGAACTGATAAGCCTCAACTACGATTCAAGCCAGCATAAGGATGTTCACCAAAGCCTCAAAGATCTGCAGCAGTATGAACAACCAAAGCAGAGATTAAAAGAAGCCGAGCGGCTTATTGCCCTAGAAAACGAGGCGGCGGCTAAAGCCAGAGAGGCAGCCAGGGAACTGGCTCATCGTCTTCAGGCTAATAATAAAAAACAGCAAGAACTACTTGCCAGACTTGCGTCCTTACGTCAACTAGACAGTATTCTAAGGCAGTCTGAAGATGAGCACCAGGCACTTGCCAAAAAACAGAAACAGGCCCAGGAAATAGTGGGTGGTGTTAAGGAAAAACTGGAACATCTGTCTAGACAAGAGACAAGAAAACAAGAAAAGAAAAGACAACTAGCTAAAACTGCTAAACAGGAGAAACTTTATAAAGACCTAACTCAAGCATTCAGTAAAAAGGGAATTCAGGCGATGCTGATCGAAATGGCACTACCTGAAATTGAGGCTGAAGCCAACAGGTTACTGGAACGCATGACCGATAATAGAATGCACCTCAAAATTGAAGCCCAACGTATCTCAAAGAAAGGAGACTTACTGGAAACCCTAGATATAAATATCGCTGATGAGTTGGGAACACGAAACTACGAGATGTTCAGCGGCGGTGAGGCCTTCCGCATTGACTTTGCTATTCGCATTGCCCTGTCCAAGCTACTGGCCAAACGAGCCGGAGCGCCACTACCCACCCTGATTATTGACGAAGGTTTTGGCACTCAGGACAGCTACGGTATAGATAAGCTTAAAGAAGCCATTAACTCAACTCATGATGACTTTCAAAAGATTATCGTCATCACCCATATTGAAGAGATTAAAGACGCCTTCCCTACCCGTATTGATGTAGTAAAAACTACCCGAGGTTCAACACTTGAGGTAAACTAGAAAGAAACGGAATGCCTCAGAAAGGCTTTGCCCATCTTTTTCCTCCCCTCCTTGATAAGGGAAGAGGATAAAGGCCCACTCACCACACAAGGCTTTAGCAAGCAGAGGGTGGGTTATTCCATAAAAGTTAAAAGGGATAGATTGTAATCCAGCTTTAGAGAATTTTTTCTTCCTACTTCTCCTGCTCTCGGAGAGAACTGATAACAATCTTATAACCCCGGCTTGTCGCTCATCCTACTCATCACCCCAAGGCATAGGTAACATCCTGAGATAGCACCCGCCTTAGATAATGTCCAGTAGCTGAAGCCGTCTCTCTGGCCACTTCCTCAGGGGTACCATTGGTGACAATGTAACCGCCCTTATCGCCAGCTTCGGGTCCAAGATCAATGATATGGTCAGCACTTTTAATGACATCCAGGTGATGCTCAATGATAACCACTGTATTACCACTATCAACCAAACGCTGGAGTACGCGCAAGAGAGCGGCAACATCATCAAAGGCAAGACCAGTAGTCGGCTCATCAAGAATATAGAGTGTCTTGCCGGTAGAGCGTTTTGACAGCTCAGTGGCCAACTTAACCCGCTGCGCCTCACCACCGGAAAGCGTCGGCGCCGGCTGACCCAAGCGAATATAGCCCAAACCAACATGGTATAATGTCTCCAGCTTACTCTTCACTCTGGGGAAATGAATAAAGAAAGACAAAGCTTGCTCCACAGTCATATTCAATACCTCGGCAATATTTTTGCCCTTGAATCTGATCTCAAGCACTTCACGGTTATAGCGTTTACCCTGGCATACCTCGCAGGGAACGGTTACGTCAGGCAAGAACTGCATCTCAATCTGGATAAAGCCTTCACCACGGCAGGCTTCACAACGGCCACCTTTTACATTAAATGAGAACCGTCCCGGGGAATAACCCTTCATTCGGGTCTCAGGAATGGTGGCAAAAAGCTCACGAATCGGAGTAAAGAGTCCGGTATAGGTAGCCGGGTTGCTGCGAGGAGTACGTCCAATCGGAGATTGGTTAATATTAATAACCTTATCAATGTACTCCACGCCAATGATGCCGTCACAGTCGCCAGCTCTTTCTCTAGACCGATACAAGAGCTGTGCCAGCTTTTTATACAAAATACCATCAACAAGAGTACTTTTACCACTACCAGAAACCCCAGTAACACAGACGAATTTACCCAAGGGAATGGATACATCTATATTTTTCAGGTTGTTCTGACGAGCTCCCTTTACTACTATTTCCTCACCACAGCCGAGCCGATGTTCCCGCGGTAACGGAATCTGTTTTGTACCATTAAGATACTGCCCAGTTATTGATCCTTTGGAGTTCATAATTTCAGTAAGCGTGCCAGTGGCAACAACCCGACCACCATACTCCCCGGCACCAAGGCCCATATCAATAATATGGTCGGCCGCCCGCATCATCGCCTCATCATGCTCCACAATCAATATGGTATTACCTAAATCCCTCAGTCTTTTTAGAGTGTTGATCAAGCGTAAGTCATCAGCCGGGTGCAAACCCACCGTCGGTTCGTCACAGATATAAAGGACACCCATCAACCCACTACCTATTTGGGTCGCCAGACGGATTCGCTGTGCTTCACCACCAGATAGTGTTGCCGTAGCTCGTTCAAGAGTGAGATAATCCAACCCAACATTCTCTAAGAAGCCGAGACGGGATTCAAGCTCCTTAAGAATCTCATAAGCTATCATCTGTTCCCGCTTGGTTAGTATTGTTCGGGGTCCAAAAAGCCCCTCTACCCAAGCTAAAGCCTGAATAATCGACATTGAACTAACTTTAACAATACTGCGACCACCAATAGTGACAGCTATAGCTTCCGGTTTGAGCCGCTGCCCCTGACAGATGGGGCACGGACGAGAGACCATATAACGTTCAATGTTAATACGAGAATTTTCGGATTCAGTATCTCGGTAATGCCGTTCCATGGTCGGCACTACTCCCTCAAAACCGTTGTGCCTTTCCCTAGCTCGCCCGAAACGACTACGATATTTTCTCGATCCCTTTCTCTCGCCGAAAAGTATCAGGTTCTGTTGTTTCTGATCCAGTTTCCCGAAAGAGGTATCCAGAGAAAATCCGTATCTCGTAGCCAGAGATTCTATTCGATAGAAATACCAGGTATGGAACTGCCAGGGACGGATAGCTCCCTGGTTAATTGATAACTCTCGATCAATCACCAGCTCAGGCTCTATCTCCAGTTTGACTCCCAAACCGGTACAGACAGGACAGGCACCGTGAGGACTGTTAAAACTAAATGTTCTGGGCGCAAGCTCACCCAGACTGACTCCACACTTGACGCAGGCAAAGTGCTCCGAGAATAATAGCTCTTCGCCGTCAATTGCGGACACTAACACCACCCCCATTCCGAGCTTCAAGGCAGTTTCTACCGAATCAGCAAGCCGGCCTTGGTCACCACTCTCACCGATTACCAATCTATCTATAACCGCCTCAATAGAGTGCTTCTTAAATTTGTCCAGCCCGAAATCCTCAGACAGATCATAGATTTGGCCATCAACCCGAACCCGGGCATAGCCTGCCTTACGCAAGTCACCAAACACCGTCTGATACTCACCCTTACGACCACTGACCAGCGGCGCCAGAATCATGATACGAGTCTTAGAAGGAAGCGCCTGAACAGCATCGACAATCTGCTCTACAGTCTGCATGGTAATTTCTCGTCCGCACTGGTGACAGTGCGGGTGCCCCACTCGGGCAAAAAGCAGCCGCAGGTAATCATAGATCTCGGTTACCGTGCCCACTGTAGAGCGCGGGTTGCGGCTGGCACCCTTCTGGTCAATTGAAATGGCCGGGCTAAGTCCTTCAATATAATCAACATCCGGCTTGTCCATCCGACCCAAAAACTGACGAGCATAAGCCGATAGTGATTCCATATAACGGCGCTGCCCCTCGGCATAGATGGTGTCAAACGCTAGTGAACTCTTACCCGAGCCAGAAACACCGGTAATAACTACCAACTTGTCACGAGGGATAACTACATCTACATTTTTAAGGTTATGTTCCCTAGCTCCTTTGATGACTATAGCGTCTAACGGCACCCTTTTCTCCTTGTTATTACTATTTTATCACTAGCCACTAAAACACAACAAGCCCGCCTAAATGCAAATCAGTGCTGCGACTATCAAGGTTGATATTATTATTTAACTCGGAACATACTATTTCGAAGTCCACTCTATCACGTTGCATTCTCTTCTCAAGAGTGGGGGTATCGAATAGCGAGACTATAATTTATTCCTTTTGGGGTTTTTTTAGAGTAACTCGCTCTCCATCTACTAAAATCTTGTACGGTGAGTGATTCGTTATCTCTCTCCCTTGTTTAAAATCCTCTCACTCTCCCTTTGTGAAAAGAAGAAGTTCTCCCTCTTCACCAAAGCCTATCTGCGTATAGCCGCTTCGGTGAAGATAGGAGAGACTCAGAAGAATTGCTCCAGAAGTTTCGTCCCTCTTAGACGCTCCGTTTGAGCCAAACCTAGAAATCCATGTTGGACTGGGCTATAATAATTACCATTAAGGGGATAAACTTGGACGATTTAAAGACTAAAGTTTTAGCCGAGATAGACAGCCGTCGCCGCCAGCTTGAGAACTTAAGTCTAAAAATTCATTCTCACCCTGAGTTGGGTTTTGGAGAGCAACTGGCTCAAACTTGGTTAAGTCAATATCTGGAAGAGAACGGTTTTTCTCTAGAGCGAGGTATCTGTAAGCTGCCTACTGCTTTCAGGGCAAGCTATGGCAGCGGAAAACCAATTATCGCTATCTTGGCTGAATATGATGCCCTGCCCGGACTTGGTCACGCCTGTGGTCATAATCTGATAGCTACCGCCGCTTGTGGCGGCGCTATAGCCTCAAAACCAGTTGTTGACCGCTACGATGGTAGCCTCCTTGTCATCGGTACACCAGCCGAAGAATTCCACGGCGGCAAGATAATAATAGCTGGAAAAGGGGCATTCACCGATGTGGACATGGCTATGATAGTCCATCCAGGAACGCGTGATACTGCCACCAGCGAAACTATGGCCTGTATCTCGCTTGAGATTGAATTTTTTGGCAGTGAAGCACATGCCGCCGCTAACCCCGAAGCTGGCATCAATGCCTTGGAGGCAATGCTCCAGTCTTTTAACGCCATAAACTCACTCAGGCAACACATTAAAGATAATGCCCGTATCCACGGCATTATTACTGACGGTGGGCAGGCAGCTAATATTGTCCCGGCTCACAGTGCCGGGAGT